>CATJCJ010000100.1 GCA_949738935.1 uncultured Eubacteriales bacterium
GCTTCAATTACTTTTTTTATTATTTTTTTCATAATACATCACCCTAAGATGTATTATAACATATTTTAATTCTTAATGCCTTAAGTTAATGACATTGATTCTTTCAAGAGCCATAACCGCACACGCTCCCGCTTCTTCGGCAATTTTAGCCTGTTCGGAAGTTGTAACATCCATAATAACTCCGCCTTTAAGCATTTGAGCAAGTCCGCAGTTAAGCTCATATCTGTTTTCGTATATATTTTCCATAGCATATTCCTCCGATTTTATATTTTATTCTTTTGATTCATAATTTCTCCGCCGCCCAAAACATATCCCTCTTCATCGTAAAAAACAGCAAACTGACCGGGCGTTACCGCCCTTTGAGGATTGTCAAAAACAGCCTTAATAAAATTATCATCTTCATAAAGTCTGCAAGGCGAACATTTTTGAGAATATCTTAATTTTCCGTACGCTTTTAAACCGCACTTAACTTTATCTATTGCCATATAGTTAAAATTTTTTATTAAAACCGTATTTTTAAATAGCATTTCATTTTTTCCGATAACAACTTCATTTGTTTCGGACTGAAGTTCGCAAATATACATAGGTTTTCCGAAAGCAATGCCAAGTCCTTTCCTTTGTCCTATTGTATAAGCGCATATTCCCTTATGTTCTCCGCAAATATTACTGTCATAGTCAACAAAATTTCCTTTCGGTATTTTCAAATTTGAATTTTCTTTTATAAATTCATAATAATTGCCATCAGGAACAAAGCATATATCTTGACTGTCGGGTTTATCTGCAACTTCTAGTCCGATTTCGGCAGCAATTTTTCTTATTTCATTCTTATCATAATCTCCTATCGGCAAAAATGTTTTTGACAGCTGACTTTGCGTTAAACCGCAGAGTGCATAAGTTTGGTCTTTGGTTTGCGTATTTGCGGTCTTTACGGTAAATCTGTCTGTTTTAGGGTGCTTGACAATTTTTGCGTAATGTCCAGTTGCTATATAATCCGCACCGATTTCAAGAGATTTATTCAAAAGTTTTTCCCATTTAATATAATTATTACAGGCAATACAAGGGTTTGGCGTCAAACCCTGCAAATATGAATTTATGAAATAATCAACAACTTTCTTTTTAAAGTCATTTTTAAAATTAAGTACATAATGCTTAATTCCCAATTTACAGCAAACGCTTCTTGCGTCGTCAGCCGCACTTAAACCACAGCAGCCGCCTGCATTCTCGATATCATTTCCACTTTGCCAAATATTCATTGTAATACCGATAACATTATAACCTTGTTTTTTAAGAAGATATGCAGCAACAGAGCTGTCAACGCCTCCACTTATTCCCACAACAACTGTTTCAGCCATATATCATTCCTCATTTTCCGTTTTTACTTTTATGTCTTTTTTAAAATCCTCATATAAAGGTGACATATCTCTCAGCCTTTTTACAATCTTTTTAAGTTCATCAATAGCATAATCAATATCTTCTCTTGTTGTTTAATCGGATAAAGTAAGTCTTAATGAGCCGTGAGCAATTTCATGAGGAAACCCTATTGCAAGCAAAACGTGTGAAGGGTCGAGAGAGCCAGAAGTACAAGCTGAACCGCTTGAACCGCATATTCCCTTTTGATCGAGAAGTATAAGAAGCGACTCTCCCTCTATAAATCTGAAACAGAAATTAGCATTGTTTGAAAGCCTTTGCGTCCTATGACCGTTTAATCTTGTGTATGGAATTTCATCAAGCGCTCTTTGTATAAGATAATCCCTCAATTCCGTTTCATAAACTGCTCTTTTTTTCAAATTTTCTTCCGCAATCTCTGTTGCTTTTGCAAATCCCACAATGCCGGGCGTATTATGCGTTCCGGCTCTCATTCCTCTTTCCTGTGCGCCTCCGTGAATAAAAGAACCTATTTTGACAGTATTTCTTAAATACATAATTCCAATACCTTTTGGTCCGTTTATTTTGTGCCCGCTGGCGCTCAAAATATCTATATTGTATTCATCAACATTTATGGGAATATGACCATAAGCCTGCACCGCATCGGTATGAAATAAAATATTGTTTTCCTTTACTGTTTTTCCGATTTCTTTTATAGGCTGTACTGTTCCTATTTCGTTATTTGCAAATATTACGGAAATTAAAATCGTATCCGGACATATTGCAGCTTTCAGTTCATCAAGTTTTACTACACCGTTTTCATCAACATTTATGTAACTTATTTCAAATCCTAATTTTCCAAGATATTCACAAGTATGCAAAACAGCGTGATGTTCAATCTTTGTTGTGATGATATGTTTTCCCTTGTTTCGGTAAGCAAAAGCAACCCCTTTCAATGCCCAGTTATCTGATTCGCTTCCGCCGCCCGTAAAATATATTTCATTGGCTTTTACTCCCAAAAAGTCCGCCACTGTTTTTCTTGAATCCTCAACCGCTTTTCTTGCTTTTCCCGCAAAACTGTATATACTTGACGGATTAGAGTACAATTCATCAAAATAAGGCTTCATAGCCTCATATACTTCAGATTTCATCTTTGTTGTTGCAGCATTATCCAAATAAATCATTGTTTTCACTCCTAAACAACATATAACATATATGATATATACTTTTAATAGGTTATAAATTAATAAACAAAGGTTGATAAAATATCAACCTTTGCAATGTTAAAACTTTATATTTAATTTGCAAACAAAGGCGTTGAAAGGTATCTGTCACCGGAATCAGGAAGAAGTACAACAATATTTTTGCCTTTGTTTTCTTCTCTTTCGGCTAATACTTTTGCCGCTTTAAGCGCTGCACCCGATGATATACCTACCAAAATCCCCTCGGAAACTGCAAAAGCTTTGCCCTCCGCAAAAGCGTCATCATTTTCGACTGTAATAACCTCATCATAAATTTTTGTATTGAGAACGTCGGGAACAAATCCGGCGCCGATACCCTGAATTTTATGAGGTCCTGCTGTTCCTTTTGATAAAACAGGACTTGACGCAGGCTCTACCGCAACTATTTTTACATTTGGGTTTTGCTCTTTCAAATACTCACCTACACCCGTTACAGTTCCGCCTGTACCAACGCCGGCAATAAAAATATCAACCTTGCCGTCTGTCTGTTTCCAAATTTCGGGACCTGTTGTCGCTTTGTGTATTGCAGGATTAGCAGGATTTACAAACTGTCCCAAAATAACAGCTCCGTCAATCTCTTTTTCAAGTTCTTCAGCCCTTGCAATAGCGCCTTTCATACCCTTTGCACCTTCCGTAAGAACAAGCTCGGCGCCGTATGCTTTCAAAAGATTTCTTCTTTCAACGCTCATTGTATCGGGAAGAGTGAGTATTGCTCTGTATCCCTTTGCCGCCGCAACCGCCGCAAGTCCGATACCTGTATTTCCGCTTGTAGGCTCAATAATAGTCGGCACCTCTTTAAAAATCCCTTTCTTTTCAGCGTCTTCTATCATTGCAAGAGCAATTCTGTCCTTTACAGAACCTGCGGGATTTAAGTATTCAAGCTTTGCGAATATATTTGCTTTTGTTATTCCAGCTTTTTTGCTGTAACCGTTAAGCTTCAATATAGGCGTACCGCCAATCAATTCCAATGCGCTTTCTTTAATTTCTGACATAATTATTACCTCCGTTTATTTTAATAACATATTATTTTAATAGGTTTTATATATTAAGGTAATTATAACCTTATTGAATATTTTTGTCAATGCTTTTTTCATATTTTGTATATTTCTGTTTCTTATAACCGGCTATAACTTGAAGTTATAACGAATTTTACAAACCGGACGAATCAAGAAACAAAAATCGCATATCCTTTTCGTTATCTTTATATTCGTTGTTGTGCGTTTCTCCTTTATATACAAGTTTTCCGTCTTTCCAAGCCGTAAGGCACATAAAACGGCAGCGCTTCCCAACCGGAATTATCGAGAGGTACAGTCGCAAAATAAACTGTTTCCCCGTCTTGTTTGAAATACAGCGAATTTTTATAGTTGGAATGAGCATACATAATGTTTCCGTCATAAAACAATAGATTTAATTTGTTTCCTTTTGCCATATCGGATATTAATCTCGAAAGAAGATTAAATTCTTCTTTTTCGGATTTTTCCTGCCTTTCATTAAGATTATCAATAAACCAATATAATATTCTTTCGCTGTCTGTTCTGCCCCAATGTCATTAACTTAAGGCATTAAGAATTAAAATATGTTATAATACATCTTAGGGTGATGTATTATGAAAAAAATAATAAAAAAAGTAATTGAAGC
>CATJCJ010000101.1 GCA_949738935.1 uncultured Eubacteriales bacterium
CAAAAAGTTTTTCCATTAAAAATAGGTGTGGCAAGAAATGAATTTAAGCACTTTTCAATTGTATCAGAATTGCATTCCCCAATATAGTCATCATTAGCAGGAATATATTGAAAAATTTCCATATGTACAGTATTATCTTCTGTATAACCTTGAAACCAATATTTTATGCCATTAAAGATATAAATTATATCCTGACAACTATATATAGTATCCAAAAAATCATTAGGATTTCCATTAATCATATACTAATCCCCCTAAAATATTTCTTATATTTATCTTTCATATCATTGGTTAACCTATGAGCTTTTGAACGATTAAATTTACCTGTGTGATTCTTGCTAAATTGTTCGTTATAAGTGTGATAATGTAATATAGGAATATGATTATTTCCTGTTAAAGACTTTTCAGGATGATAGGCAATTTCAAAAAGTAAAACGTGATTTTTATCATAGAATCTCATCTCATGAAATGTACCATCTGGTTTAAGTTTAATATACGCCTCACTTGAATGAGAAGACTCAGGAAGACCATGTTTTCCATTTATACCTTCTAATATTTTTACACCTTCAATATTACCGACAGTCTGATAAGTATAATCTACATTATTACCAGCTGCGTATGTACCTCTGCCGCCCATATTAATAAGTCTCCTTTTTGTTATAACAGTAATTAATTTTTATAATATTACCTTTCATTTCTTTAAAGGGTTCCCCAAAGCAAATAATTTTTTCTGGTTGAATTTTTTCAAGCATAGCGTTGTATCCTCGCAAAAAATTAAGCTTATTATTTAATTTACAGCCAATCATTCCTATGGCTACAGGTGCATTTTTTTCTATTCCATCAAAACAAAAATCAAAACTGCGTGTTGTACTCCAAGTTATCGTAGGATAAACTTTTAAACCCTTACTTTGCCAATATGCACCACACCAACGGCTATGTGATATACTTTCAAGCTGACGCCATAAATCCATATCAGCATATGCGGAAAAATCAGGCGTAAGCAAAAAATCATATTGGGAAAGCTTATTCAATGATTTTTCAGGATTATTGTAAATAGAGTTAAAGCGATAATCGTCAACAAAAAAATGAACACCGCATTTTTTTTACGTTTACTGTCATTTGCCCTTGTATTTGGATAAGCAATCAATTTAATATTTTCAGTATCAATATTTTGTTTTCTTATTAATGGAATATTCCATTTACCTACAGTTTCAAAATTATTTCTCAAAAAAAGTATATTATTGCGCATTTCACTGCTTGTCATAAATAAATCACCTTCTATTTATATTAAGTTTTTACAATCTTCTTGCAATATCTAACAGTTCAATAAAAAAATATGTTCTATTACGCTTTTTATCATCTCCCATTAATATTTGTTTCTCTTCAAGAGTGTTAATATAACGTTTCGCCTGTCCCTGTGAAATGCAAAGCCTTTCTGCCAAATATGATGTTGTTATAATCGGTTGAACAAATAAACATTCGATAATACTATCATATTTTGGTGTACTTATTGATTCTTTTAAGATAGTTTTTACTTTTACATATAAATTATTAAGTGAATCAATATAATTTATATGTTTTTCAGCTTGTGCAGAAATTTTCATTAAAAAAAATTTTATCCATTCGTCATAACTATTTTTTCTGCTGTCTGTAAGCTTGTTGTAATAAACCGCTTTATCTTCACTAATAGCCTCGCTAATATAGAAAAAAGGGAAATTTATAACTTTTGCCTTATAAAGATATAAACTTACAAGAAGTCTTCCAACGCGACCATTACCATCTTCAAATGGATGAATAGATTCAAATTGAGAATGAATGACAGCAGCTTTTATTAAGGGATTGAAATTATCATTCATATCATTCATATAAGTAATTAATTCGTCCATATATTTTTTTGTGTCTGTGTATGGTGGTGGTGTGAAAACAATTGTTCCCGCACTGTTAATTATAAAATTATTTTTTTCTTTATATTTTCCAATAGAAGTATCTTTTGTTTTTGCAAGAAGCCCTTTCATCATTAACCTATGAATTTCTTGAATAAATTTATTTGAAAATTTATCCATTCTAAGGTGTTCTACACCAAAAATCAATGTTTTTACGTGGTTATCAACCTCAAGCATAATTTTATCATTATTTGATTTTGAGTAAACATTATTTTTATACACATCAGAAATTGTTGTTTGTGTACCTTCGATATACATTGATGATATAGCCTCTTTTTTGTGAAGCATAGGAACCAGTATCCCATTAAACTGATAATTTGCAATTTGTTCTTCTAAAATACCAAGGCGTTTTGATGCTTCTGCCAACTCATTAATAAAATAGTTAGCATCATAATTATTTTTTCGCTCTTTTATAAATTTTAACATATTGCCCACACCTCTTAACTTCAAGTTATTTATAATATATCACATAAAATATAGCATGTCAAGTATTTATATCCTATTTTTTAAAAATAATGCAGATAAATTTAAAATAATTATCATATGTATTCTATTTTTTGAAATTGTGTCATTTTAAAAAGTTTGTCTAAAATCATTTTAAAGAATATAAACCGTCCAAAAACAGCATAAGCTTCAAATAAATCCTGCATTGCACATATAATTACGATAGACGGGAATTTTTATTGACGGGTTTATCCCATCAACCCACGTGCTTATTGAGCAAAAAGGACTTGGAAAAGATTTGAACAAACCTATAAAACAGTCTGACGGAACGCTTTTAAATCCCTTTCAGCAAGCTAAAAGATATTCCGCCGAATTGCCTTACTCACAACGCCCCCGCTGGATTGTGACTTGTAACTTCAAAGAATTTTACATATATGATATGGAACGACCGACAGGGGAACCGGAGATTTTACTTTTAGAAAATCTTGAGAAAGA
>CATJCJ010000102.1 GCA_949738935.1 uncultured Eubacteriales bacterium
AGCGGACAACTTTAATAGTCCGCTTTTTTAATTTGGCTGAAATAAAAAGACGTGTGGTTATGTGCGTTGGATTTTTGATTGGTAGATGTTTAAGAGTTCACCGAAATTAGCAATTTAAAGGGATTGCGATTTTCCTTTTTGTAAAGCGGAAAAATCAAGTTTACAAAATTAAAATTTTTTGAACACATCTCGCTGAAAAGAGTGTCGGATTTCTCTAATAACATCTCATACAGTGGAATATTGATCGTTTTTTTAAAATTTAAATCGTTAATTTGCTCCTTATACATTGAGATTGACAGTTTCAAAAGAGTGTGGTATAATAACAACAAATATGCGTATAATAGAATTTGAAGGTTGATATAAACCTGCGTATTATAGAAAATATTGCAAATATAAAACTGCGCATTGTGAAACGGAGCATTAACATGAAACTGAAACGTAAGATGTATGACAAGCTGCTTATGCTTAAACGCACACTGAATGGCCGGAAAGCATTACTTATTGAGGGGGCAAGGCGCATTGGAAAATCTACAATATGTGAGGAATTTGGCAAGAACGAATACAAGAGCTATATTCTGATTGATTTTGCAAAGTGTCCCAATGAGGTTAAAGATTATTTTCAAAAGCACATGAATGACCTCGACACGTTTTTTATGCTGATTTCTACCTATTACGGGGTGAAGCTGTATGAGCGTGAGTCGCTTCTGATCTTTGATGAAGTGCAGATGTACCCTAAAGCAAGAGAATGCATCAAGTACTTTGTTGCTGACGGAAGATATGATTATATCGAAACAGGCTCGCTCATCTCTATTAAGGAGAACGTCAAGGATATTGTTATTCCCTCTGAGGAGCGACATCTGAAAATGTACCCGCTGGACTTTGAGGAGTTCTGTGACGCGTTGGGAGAAGTGCGGATCATTGGTTATATTCAAAAATGCTTTGCAGACAGGATTCCTCTTGAAAAAGAGCTGCACCATAAGGCAATGCTTCTGTTCAAACAGTATATGCTTGTTGGCGGTATGCCTCAGAGCGTGATCGCTTTTCTTGAAAGCCGGAAGGACTTTGACAGGGCTGACATGGAAAAACGGGACATACTCTCCCTATACCGCAGTGACATTATGAAGATCGATGCGAAATACAGGAGCAAAGTAATAGCCATATTTGACCAAATACCGGGGTTGCTTTCTCAGCACGAAAAGCGCGTGGTCTTTCATGATATAGTAGCAGGCAGCAAAGCCGAACAGTATGGAGATACATTTTTCTGGCTGTCTGATTCGATGATATCAAATGAGTGTTTTATGTGCAATGACCCAAATATCGGGCTTTCAATCAACGAAAACAGAGCGTATGTGAAATGTTATCTCGGTGACACCGGACTTCTCGTCAGCCACGCATTTGACGAAAACGAACTGCTGGAAGATGAAGTCTACAAGCAGATACTTTGTGATAAGCTGAACATGAATGAGGGCATGCTGTACGAAAATGCTATTGCCCAAATGCTCACCGCAAGCGGTCACAAGCTGTATTTTTACACGCATTACAATCCCGATAAGCACAGAAATGATATTGAGATCGACTTTCTGATATCCAACAACAGCAAGCTAAAATACAAGATGTACCCGATAGAGGTAAAGTCGGGCAAGAAATACTCTATCGAGTCACTGAAACGCTTCAAGGAGAAGTATAGCGAGCGGATCGGAGAATGTTATGTGATCCACCCAAGAAATCTTAGCCTTAAAGAAGATATTGTCTGTATACCGCCGTATATGACGATATGCCTGTGACTCTCTGCTTTGGATGTAGACTTTGTTCTATTTTGTGAAGCTGAGGATTATTCGCACGGATTGCCAACTTAAGAAAGTTAGCAAAGTAAAAAACAGAACCGGCAAAATATTGCTCTTCAATCTACGAATCAGCTCCACAGCATTTTTTATACTTTTTCCCGCTTCCGCACGGACAGGGGTCATTTCTGCCGATTTTTTTCTTTTTTACGGGCTGTTTATTCTGCGAAGCCAGCATGTTGATATTTTCCCTGACTTTTCTTGCTTGATACTGAAAGCGTTCGCAAGCTGCGACTGCTTCTGATAACTCCTCAAAGATTTCCTCTTCGGGAATATTTTCTTTAACGGAATACATGCTCTCGTCTGGATCGTTTGTCATTTGCAGATATTCTTCGGGGGTGTACCCGTTAATATGAGGATTTCTTGTGTGATTGTACAAATCTATGAACAGCGGTTCAAATTCATAGTAATGCTCGGCGTAAATATGTATATCGCTAAATCTGCTCACCTTATTGACAACCGCAAGCGGCGAGGAAACACCGTCTCGTATATTAAACATAAGTTCAAACAAGCAGTCCTCCGCTTCTCTGGCGCTCACATCTTTATATTTTGCGACAAAGCTCCTCATAGCACGGTATTGCGGGCTTTTTGGCTCGTAAAGGTCGTCCGCGTATTTTAAAAGTTCCTCCTTAGGCGGTATGTAATAGTCTTTTTTGCCGCTTTTGGAGTACATCAGGTCATCATATACATCATAGTCCACAAGCATCGACTCGTGAATAAGATTTCTTTCAAAAATCGGTGTTTTTGAGTCATCATCAAAATCCTCTCCCACCAAATCGCAATGCAGCCGTTCGTTGAAAGGCACTGCCTCGGCAAACTTAAGAAAATCGTCTTCGGAATAATTCTCTTCATATTGCCCGTTAATGATATCATATACCTTTTTTAAGGGAATGATACAATAAAAATTTCCCATAGCCTCAAAATATTTTTCCAAAAGTTCAGTTTGTTCTTTTTGCGACCGTTGGTTATACTCGTTTGTTAAAACGTAATTTTTTTCTGTCGAATTCGTCATTTTGGTTTTCCTTTTACTTTTTTATTTAGTATAACATAATGAGACAGGAATAGCAATAGAAAATGCTGCAAAAATATCAGCAAACCCCGTGATGAAAAAGAGGAGACTTTTCAAATGCAAACAGAAATAAACATACCACCTATTATGACCTTTTTTGAGTGCAAATCAATTCTGAAAGTCGGAAAGAACACATTATTCGGTTTATTACATTCGGGTCATTTAAACGGTTTTATGATCGGAAATCGCTGGAGGATTACCAGAGATGCGTTGATAGAGTATATCAACAATGCTTAATATCTCTAAAAAGAGGACTGCCGGATTTGGTGCAGTCCTCTTTTTGTGTTATGTGCACATACCTTAAACGGCTATTTCAATTGAATAATCATTTGCATAATACTAATCATTTTTTCTTGCTGTTCAGCAGGCAAAGACAGAATTAAATCGTATGCTTGCGCAGGATAATTTTCGTTGCCGTTATCGGTATTTCCGCCAATATTTTCAAACAGCGTGCTGAGGGGTAGAGATAAACCGGCGGCGATTTTGCTTATGCTTTCTATTGTCGCATTCTTTTCGCCGCGCTCAACCTGTCCTATATATGTGGGGTGAAGTCCGCATTTTTCCGCAAGCTCTTCTTGATTAAAGCTGCTTTTTAAACGGTAGCTTCTTATTCTTTTACCGATTTGGAGAGATAAATTGCTCATATTTATGCCGCCCTTCATTTTTCTGTATAAAGTATATAGATATTTAAAGAAATGATACAGAGACTATTGATATTTTACCGAGTTTGTGATATACTATAAATATTGAAAACTTAAAAATCATACTATAAATTTTAATTGTGAAAACAAATTAACGCTGCTTCATTTGAAACGGCGTTAATAGACAGGTTATTTTTCGTGAAATGGAATATTCTGCAAAAAAGATTTTAAAAATGACACGTCGTGTCACCTGTAATTATTATAATTATAATGTCAGGAGGAGATGAGAAGATGAAATCTTCCACATATGAACGGCTAATGCGAATCGGCAAAAGCGGCGGTTGTCGTCAGATACCTGAACGCAGTTTCTTTTATAATGGAAAGCGGTTTCCGATTTGCGCAAGGAGAAGAAGCAATAATAATTCTTTATGAGATGTTCAACGCTTACAACTCGGGCTATTCTGCACTGGTTCAATATATTTCGTCATAATTTATAAGAACAGATATTTCTTTCGATTTTTAGGATAGTTTAAAGGGGTAACTACTAATATTCAGGAGCCAACTATAAAAAAGTCAATAGGAAAATGGAAAAAAGTTAAAAAATTTTTTTGGCAAAAAAGCACAGCAAAGCAAGCTATCTTCAAATAGCCGGATTAAGATATAAAAATTAAGATAATCAGGAAGCGGAGGAATACA
>CATJCJ010000103.1 GCA_949738935.1 uncultured Eubacteriales bacterium
ACTGATTGGACAGTATCAAGTGAGCTTTGATGAAATCTGTCAAAAGAACATTAAGCCTATGTTGGATGCCTGTGTGCAAGATGTATTTGAAACTTTAACGCAATCGGATTCTGGAAATGAAATCAGCCATACCCTGATTAAGTGTAAGGAATTGATTGTAGACATTGAAATACTTCGTAAGTCTCTAAGGAAATGGTATGTGGAGCACAGACACACACCAGATATTTCCAAGCGAACGGTGTCATACTACCGCAATAACGCAAAGTTTGAGATTCCCACTGATGTGCTTAAAACGATTAAACTTATGCACAAGTCATTGGGTGAGGATAGGGCTTAAATGGGTACGAAAATTGTTACCCTGCGCCCCCAAACTTGAAAATATGAAAATCTCATAAATCGAGCATAAAACATCATTCACGGGGAGTATAAGTCATTTTACGGGGTGTTTGAGCAAAATGCAAAAATCAGATTTTGTCCATAATTATATGAGACAGACAGGCATGCTGCTAACAACATATTTACAGTAAAGGGGGTGCAAGAATGTTCATTGAACGCTTAACCGCTGACATATCTTTACCACATAAGCCTAAAACAGGGAAACAGGCGTATGATATGCTGCTTCGCTCGTTGAGAGACGAGATTAAAGAAAAGCAAGACATTCTTTCCGAACTGGATTCCGAAGATGTTAAACAGCGTTTCATAGAGAAAGGGAAGGTTTTGTAATTGTGTCAGACGAAAATAAAAACACTGAATGGGAGGAACCGGACAATGAGGAAAACTAAAGTAACGGCCAATGAGCCTACTATTATTGAACGCCACAATGCTTTGTTCGGGCAGATCGAAGCGGCCAAAACTGCTGATGATGTGCGTGTACTGGTGGAGGCCGTCAGAGGCTTCATCGTTTCCTATAAGAACGTGGATAAGACTATGACAAAGCGGATTTACGAGAAACTTCTGAACAAGGTCAATGATATACTTACAAGCATTGAATCGGTCCTTGTTGTATCTGTCATTGGCAATCTGGATTATACTTTGCAGAGCGTCAACGGTAGAGGTTCTAAGCAAC
>CATJCJ010000104.1 GCA_949738935.1 uncultured Eubacteriales bacterium
GCCGCCTGTTATATTGACTGCCCCTATTTGCAGATGATCGCCCGCAGGGCGCTCTTATAGCGCAGCGGTACCCAATAGCCGGTTTTCATCCTGCCCCAGTAGTTGCCGTTTTTCTCAGCGACTTCCATCAAAACGAAGGTCGCGCCCTTTTTGAAAGAGACTTTGCCGCTTTGCTTGGTGGATTTCGCTTTGATGTAATCCGGAGCGTCTTTGTAATCGAGCTTTTTGCCCGCCGGGGATAGACGCAGGTAACAAGGCTTCGTCGTCCGATATGTACCGCCGATCTTATAATTCAGGATCGTATTATCCCACGTCCGCATAAATTTATCCGGCGTACCGTAGGCGCTGCGCAGCGCGCTCGTTGTACTGCCCCACTGCGGTAGATACAGATGAGGCTTGTCAACGGGACTCTTCCAGTCTCCGCCCCATCCAAGACCGATTGATTTTGCCAGTTTTCCGACTTTGGTGAAAAATCCGTCTGAATCGTAAAAAGCGCCCTTCCCGTCATTGCGGTAGAAGTCACACGCCAAGCCCCACTGGTGCTGCGAGCTGTACGTACTACCACGGGCGTTCGTTACCTTAAGGCCGGGCTTCGTGCGCCCCTGCGCATAAAGCGCATCCTGTTCTGCCACCGTGCGCAGACACTCACCGATGCCGATATTTAAGCCTTTCTTTTTGCACAAAAGCTGAAGCTCGGCTATTTTAAGCTGTAACTGCGGGTGCAGCTGTTTGATGTCCCTCATGGTTACTCTCCTTCCTGCTCCGGTTTTTTCAGGTTACACCGGTCTTTCAATTCGCATACCGCGCAATTTTGGTTTTTGCATACAAGGTCGTTGATCTTACCCTCAATCGTTTCATCCGCAATTTTAAGCGTCTTAATCAGCCATATAGGCACTTTATCCGGCATGATGACATACAGGTTTTCTAAGATGCTTGTCAGCTCATTGACGAGCATGACCGCGGTAACGTACCAGCCGATCAGCATTGCAAAATTTAGATTGATACCAATATCCTCCCCGATCTCCCGGATGCCCCAACCGATCAGGCAGGCCGTCCCGATCACGACAAAGTACATCAGCTTTTTGATGATGCCCTGCAGGCCGGTCTTTGAGTTCCAGTCCCGCAAAAAATATTTTGCCTTGATCCAGCCGGTCAGGTAGTCGATCACGACCGCCGCAATAAATAAAATCAGTATAACCGGCACCCGGCCAAAAAAGGCCGCTGCTGCCGTGCATACTGCTGATAAAACTAACTGTACTCCTTTGATTTCTTTCATTTTGATCCCCCTCCCTGATTTTTTCATCAAAAAAGGATGCTGCTGCATCCCCTGTTACTCTAACCACACGTCATATACTTTTGCATTCTGTGTGCCACCAATTGCCGACAGCCCAAAGCACATGTACCCACTGGTGGCCCTGGCAATACTTATTTCCAATTTTTAATTATGTCAGGTAAATTTCATGGATATACAATGTTACCACATCTCCCGCGTAACTCGTATATATCTTCAAGTGTTCCCCTTGTTTCTCACCCGCAAAAACCGCACCATAGCCGGGAAACGCATTAGACGCAAGACAAACAAACAAATATCCTGCATCAATATCCGTACAAGGCAACTGTATAGTTAATCCTTGACCCTGCGTCGAATCGTTTCCACCAAATACCATAAAACCCCGCTCTCCCATATTTACATAAAAACTAATATGCTGTCCAGTGGCTCTTGATGCCGAGTAAACAACGTTTATCGCAGAATGCCCGCAGAAGGGTATCTGATTTGCGGTTTCAAATCCATGCCGCATAGCATTAGCGAATGGGATTTTCTGTTTGTATTCCCATCCCCCGGTGATATCTGCACACTCATCACCCTGATTATACAAATACAATTTCCTTGGCCAGACTTTTTCCCACGCGTCCAGCTCCGAGTTATGCTCATACCCTTCCGTGTCCTGCCATGCATCTATGGCAGGATTGTAGGTAAGCGGCAACTCAGACTCTTCAAAGGCCTGTTTGTTGCTGTCCCATATTAACGCCGCCATAGGCCACCTGCGGCGCTGCGCGAGGTTTTACCCCCCCCGATAATTTTTTACACATATAATATCCTCCCTACAGCTCTACGCCGGACATGATACTGAGATAGGCGATATCTGCCGTGTTCCTGCGGACGGCCTTTTCTGTTTCGCCCACACGCGTTATCTCGCAGGAGTATACGCCGTCCTTGTAGGATGATACGTACTCGCCGGAGTCGTAATTATCATAGGTTGCTTTCAGTTCCCATCCATCGATTTCGACCACTTCTCCGGTTTTTTCACCCTGAATCAGCTTGCGCTCGTAATACTCAATCGGTGCGGTATTGTCCTTGAGCAAGTGCAGCCTACTCTCATCGCCGTACTCTTCCGGCATAAATACCCTCAAAACTACCTTGCTGTTACTATAAGCATACGCATATACGCTGCTCACTAAAATCTCATTGCCCCCAAATACGATTTTTCCTGTCGCCATTTCACACACTTCCTCTCTTTTTTTGCACTTAAAAAGAGATGCTTTTGCATCCCCTGTTACTTTGTCGCATAGATCTCCGTATAGTATCCTACATTATCATATATAGCATTTCCGTTATGGTTTTGCGCCTGCAATCGCATATGCGCATAAGCATTGATATCCGACACATCGAGTTCCAACGTAAATGCACCCGGCATATTTACTTGAGTCATCGCAAGGACCTCCCCATCGGAAAATGTAAGGTGAGTATCTTTAACCACCATAAGATATACCGGCGTATAGTCTCCGCCATTATTTTTTTCTACACAAACATTCGCATACAATTTTTTAAATTTTGAAAAATTGATCATGCTCGAATAGCGCACTTGCATATATAAAGTTTTTTGGATGTTAAATTTTATGCGGTCATCTCCCATCATCATCTTCTCCGGCAGCTTCCAACCCCCTGGCCTGTTAGTGTTGTACGTAAAATCAATGTTCCAGTCCACGCCAGAAGAAACTATGCCGTTTTTGTAAAAATAATATTTTTCCGGCCATACTTTTTCCCACGCATCCAGCTCCGAGTTATGCTCATACCCTTCCGTGTCCTGCCACGCATCTATGGCGGGATTGTAGACCAGCGGTGGCTCTGTCTCTACAAATGCCTGCTTTTGGCTGTCCCATATTAACGGCATAGGCCACCTGCGGCGCTGCGCGGGGCTTTACCCCCCCCTTAAAAACCTTACACATATAATCCTCCTTACTTTGTGTCCGGGTATGTATGCCCGGTAATCTCCTTATAGTCCGCTTCTGTCAGTTTGCCCGCTGCGACAAGGTTGCGCATACGGTTGATATCCCAATACATGGGATAGTACTTCTGTGCTAATTCTTTTACGTTCATGCTGATTTCCTCCTTTAATCAGGTACAAAATATAAATTTCTGAATTTTAGCGTGCCGCTAAAATTATAATAGTTGTTACAGTATATCCCCAGCTGTGGGCAGCTGCCCGCTGACAAGTCGTTTTGCAGCATGTCTATGCTGGCGCTGGTGTTGACGTTATTTGGCAGGCAATATGCCCACCCGCTTGACCCTCCTGATTCCTTGCCGTATATAATCACCTTTCCGGCGCTGTCAGTACGCGCAAATCCAAAATGCACACTGTTGTTGCCATGCGTAGCAGTAACCGCAATATCTTCCGCACATAATGTCCCCGCCTTTTCAATTGCGGGGAACACAATCATTTTGCCAGCTGTGGCAGTCCCGCTA
>CATJCJ010000105.1 GCA_949738935.1 uncultured Eubacteriales bacterium
TGATTTAATTATACCATTCCAGGAAAACTTATGGATTTTTATTTTATTTTATCGAACTCACGTTATTTACAAACACGCCAATAGCTTATGCGGCAGGAACAGAAGAGGAAGCTATGTCAAAAGTAAATCTGTACGCTAAAGGCACAGGAACACAGCTTTTAACTTATAAAGGCGAAATTCACCCTGATTTTGCTCCGGCTATGGTTATGTACAAAGACGCAGACGGCTCAGAAATGCCTGCTTATTGTATAAATCCCAATAAACTGGGAGTTGAGGAAAGCGATTCTAAAAGCTATGATGTAAACGCTGATACCTCAATTCAATCGCCCAAAGCGTGGGGTTGTGTGATGAACGGCTATCCATATAAAACTCCTGAACAATTAGGCTTAAAGTCAGAATATGAATCATATTATGCAACAAAAATGGCTTTATGGTGTATAATGTATGCTAATTATAGTGATATAAACAGTTGGGCGGCTAACGGCTCAAATAATCAGCACGTTATGAACGCTATGAAAACAATCTATAATGCGGGAATGGCTACACCGGAAATTCCAAAAGGCGGGAATGTTACAGCTACGCCATTGTCCGAAAGTGCAAAAACAGATAATAAAGACGAAAATTATTTATCTCAAACATTTACGGTAACTTCAACAGGTAATTATATTGTTTCATTAGATAGTACAGCGCCAACAGGAACAAAAATTACTGATGAGCAAAATAATGATAAAACATCTTTTAATCAAGGTGAAAAGTTTAAGGTTTTAATACCTAAAACAAATACTGAAAGAAATGGTAATTTTAATGTCAATATAAACGCCGACAGCAGCGCGAAAGTAATTTTATACGGTAGTTCTCTTAATCAAGCTACACAAGATTACGTTGTTACAACAAAAAAGCCTATCGGCAGCAGTATAAAAGCGACTGCAACATATATTGAAAAAACAGGTGACAATCCTGAACCAACAACAGAACCTAACACCGAAGAAGAAACAGAACCGCAAACAACACCAAGCACACCTACACCCACTCCAACTCCGTCTACACCCGGAACATTAAAAATTGTTAAGGTTGAAGCGGGAACAACAAAAGGACTTGCCGGAGCGGTATTCAGAGTTACAGACGCAGACGGCGGCGTTATAGGAGATTATATTACAGACGGAAACGGACAGGTGACAGTCGCTCTTGAAAATATAGGAGCCTATTACGTTGACGAGATAGAGCCGCCCATTGGTTATCAGATTGACAAAAACAGTCATAAGGATATTGTCGTAAAAAAGGACACACAGGCGGTATTGACATTTACAAATAAGCCTAATACATACCTTACAATTACAAAGGTTGACGCTGATACAGGCGAAAAACTTGCTAAAGCTACTATTCGTGTCGCTTTAGACGGAGGAAATAAGTTTCAAGATGTTATAACCGATACTATGGGAATGGCAAAAGTGCCTGATTTGCCGGAGGGAACTTATACAGTAACGGAAATTACAGCTCCAAGCGGATATATACTTGATAAAACACCTCACACTATTAAAATTGAGAGCGGAAAAACTGCCGCAATTACTTTAAAAAATAAAGCTAAACCCGGACTTTTGATAAAGAAGTTTGACGAGGGAACAGGTTTTCCTCTTGAAAAAGCTGAGTTTTCAGTAAAGAAAAAAGACGGAAGTATAGTTTATGAGGGAATTACAGGCAAAGACGGTACAATAAAAATTGAGGATTTGGAGCCTGACTGGTACACAGTAACCGAAATTGCATCACCTCCCGGATATTTAATCACAACAGAAAGCAAAGACGTGAAACTTGAGGAAAACAAGGTTACAGAAGTTAAATTTGATAATCGTAAACGCCCGTCACTTCAAATAATGAAAGTTGACTCACAGACAAATAAACCCCTTAAAGGCGCTAAGTTTTATGTGAAAAAGGCTGAGGGCGGTACAGTAAGCGAATATATAACCGATGATTCTGGAACGGTTACTATAAACGACCTTGAAGAAACCGTTTATACCGTATGGGAATTTGAAAGTCCTGAAGGCTATCTTCTTGATACAACACACAAAGATATACAGCTTGAGTGGGGAAAAGCTAAAACACTTGTATTTACCAACAAGGCAAAACCAAGTCTTGAAATTTTGAAGATTGACGAGGAAACTAAAAAGCCTTTGGAGGGCGCTAAGTTCCGCATAACTCAAACTGAAAACAAGACTACAAGCGAATATGTAACCGACAAAGACGGTCGTATTCTTATTACTGATTTGGAAGATAAGATTTACACTGTTGAGGAAATTGTCGCTCCGGCTGGTTATCTTCTTGAAAATCAGCACAAGGATATACAGCTTGAATGGGGAAAATGTAAACAGCTTATTTTTACAAATAAGGCAAAGCCAAGTCTTGAAATTTTGAAAATTGACGAGGAAAGCAAAAAGCCTTTGGAGGGCGCTAAATTCCGTGTCACTCAAACTGAAAACAAGACTACAAGCGAATATGTAACAGATGAAAACGGTCGTATTCTTATTACTGATTTGGAAGATAAGATTTATACAGTCGAGGAAATTGTTGCTCCGGCTGGCTATCTTCTTGAAAATCAACACAAAGATATACAGCTTGAGTGGGGAAAACATAAACAGCTTATTTTTACGAACAAAGCAAAACCTAAACTTCGTATTTTAAAGGTAGACGCTGTAACGGGCGAATCATTGAAAAACGCTGAATTTAGAGTTACAAAAGCTGAGGATAAAACTGTAAATGAGTATATAACAGATGAAAAAGGCGAAATTCTTATTGAAAATTTAGACGAGGCAATTTATAAAGCTGAAGAATTTATGCCGCCAGACGGGTATGATATTTATACAGAAACAAAGGAAATATCTTTAGAATGGGGAAAAACCAAAACTTTAAAATTCGATAATATCAGAAAACCTGTTCTTATATTCTTAAAGTCTAACGGTTTAACCGGTAAACCTATAAAAGGAGCGACTTTTAAAGTCGAGTATGAAACATCAAACGGCGGCATAAAAAATATAGGAACATTTAAAACAGACGAAAACGGACAGATTATTATTCCCAAAGTTAATGCCGGCTGGTATATTTTAACGGAAACTATGCCAGCCCCCGGATATTCTTTGCCTAAAAATCCAGTTACAAGAATGTATGTTGACAAAGGCGAAAACGCTTATTTGCCGGAAATGGATAAATATTATCAGTCAAAACAGACGTTGGTAAATAATATTTTAAACAATAATAATACAAATTTTCCTGTTTTAAATAAACCGCAGACGACTGTTTCAAACACGCTGTCAAATGTACAGCAAGCTGTTTCATCTGCACAGCAGGCGGTTTCAAACACACAAACGCCGACTTCAAAAATAGAGTATTCTTCGGGCAGCAAATATTATTCACAAGGCGAAGCTTGGAATTGGCCGCTTAACAGTATAGTTATCAAAAAGACTAACGCTATAACCGGAGAATTGCTCGCCGGAGCGGCGTTTGAGTTATACTGTGCCGATGAGCAGGTATCGGGAGTACCCGGAACAAGTATAGGAAGATACACAACAGATAATTCCGGTATTGTTGTTATTACGGGATTTGAACCGGGTTATTATGTGGTGAAAGAAGTTAAAGCACCTCAAAATTTCACATTATCGGAAAACAGTCAGCAAAACGGATTTTTAAAAGCGGACGGTACTTCTGTTTTGGAATTTACGTTCGCTAATTATCCATATGGCGCTATTCTTATTTCTAAAATTGACGGTACTACAAAAGCGCCGCTTGCGAACGCTAAATTTAAAGTTATTGATGACTCCGGAAAAGTAGTCGGCAACTCAACAGGCGAATATTTAACAAACAGTAAAGGCGAAATTTTGATTGATAATGTGGCGCCGGGAAGTTACGTTGTTAAAGAAATACAAGCACCGGAAAATTACGCTTTGAATGCTACGCCTAAAACCGTTGAAATCGGAACAGATGGTAAAACGCATAAAGTGTCTTTTGACAATTATCCTTACGGCGCTATTCTTATTAGTAAAATTGATGGTGTAACAAAAGAGCCTTTAGCTAATGCTAAATTCAAAGTTACTGATAATAATGGTAAAGTTATTGGAAATTCTAACGGCGAATATACCACAAACAGCAAAGGTGAAATTTTAATTAACAATATTGTACCCGGAAGTTATGTTATTACAGAAATTCAAGCGCCCGACAATTACGCTTTGAACGATACTCCAAAAACTGTTGAGGTTAAACCAGACGGAAAAACTCAAA
>CATJCJ010000106.1 GCA_949738935.1 uncultured Eubacteriales bacterium
CTTGCGGGGATTTACCAAATTCACCTGATTGTCTTTAAAAGTATTATGTAAAATTGTTTCAAGTGTAGGAGCGTCTTCGCTAAATATCATTGCGTGTACATCAAATTCAAACGGAACAGATGCGTCGCCAAGTTCTTTAACTCTATCCATAGGTTCTAAACGCCTTGTCATTCCAATTTTGTAAATATTTTCACCAAATGAGCCTATATTGCTTATTATGTAGACATAACCTGCCCTTGTGTTCTGTTCGCGCTGTAAAATGTTCTCTTTGTCTTTTTCGAGAAGCCTTACTTTATCTTCCAATTCTTTTATTTTATCAACATAAAGCTGTTTTTCAATTTCAGTTGCTTTTGCAAGGTATTTCATCAATTTATTTATTTCGTTTTTAAACTGACTTTCTTCTTTTTCAACCTTTGCTTTTTCTCGCTCTATTTCGCGTCTGACCTTTTCCTCTTCAATCATCTGGGCTCTGATAGCTTTTTGCTCTTCTTGTTCCTGTGATTTTTTCTGTTGATACGAATAAGTTAAATTCAGTTCTTTTAACTGCATTTCCAAAACCTGTTTATCTAAAGCGATAAAATCTGTTGCAAAAATATTGTTAATGGTTTGAAAGGATTTTGTGAGTTGCCCCCTCATTTTATCAATATTAGCCGCTGTTACAGAACTTATAATTATTTTTGCTTCGGCATTAAAACACCGAATAATCTGCTTGACATTATCATTGAATCTCTTTTTTGTGTCATAATCTTCATCGTCAAATACAATTATGGCTTTACCTGATTTTATAAATTCCTTGTACTCAAGATCGAGTATTGTTAATTTGTCTTTGTATTCTTCTGAGGAAATATCATTGGAAAAATACACTGTAGTTTCGGAAATGATAAGGTCGCTATTTGCAGAATCTACTCGTTTTTTTAATTCATCAATTTCTGTTGATAAATCATTTGCCTCGGTCTCAAGTAGTTGTTTTCTTTTTTCAATTGTTTGTGCATCTTGGTTAGCTGTTTCCAAAATCTTGTTTGCATCTTCTTTTGCTCTCTGAATTATTATTGACGCAGTTTTTCTCGCTTCACTTAATTGGAGATCGGCTTCTTGCAACCTTTTATTGATTTCTTGGTTGCCATACATTAAACCCCTTGCCCTTTTTTCGTCCGAACGCTTAACAGCTCGTATAATTATATAAATGGCTATAGGGAGTATTCCTATTATAAACATAACAATAGTACCAGCTATATTTGGAATGGTCATAGAGACAGGGAAAAAAATAATTGCCCAAATGATTGAAAAAATAATAACAAATGTAGGTGGTCTTTTTTTCATTGTCATTCTCCTTGATGTTAAATATTATTTTAATTTATAGTAATCCTTTTGCTCTATAAATATCAAACGCCCTCTCAATAAAGCTTTCGGGCACTTCAAAATACTCCGCTAATTGCCAAGACTCGTTATAGCCTTTATTTAAAGCTACCACAAGTTCATCAAAAGGAATGAGCTCATATACCGCCCATTTATCCGCACGGTATTCATGTCTGCCGATCTCATCATAAGGACTGTAGCGATTATAAAATGCTCCCGTTTCACAATGCCCTAATTCATGAGCCATTTTAACCTTTAAATCGGCTTCATTTTTAATTTTCGTGTCATCTATTGCAATAATACAGTCGCCGTCATCATCACATTGCGATAGTGCTTCTACATCATCATTACTTATGTGAAAACTGATAATAGGTATATTTTCCTTTTCTGCTAAATCATAAAGATTAGTTATCGTTTTCACAATTTTATCCCCTCTTCTCCTTTTCAGCCTTCAATTGCTGCTGAATTTTGGCAATTTTTTTAATATCTTCATATAATTCATCGTCTACTTCGGTTGTCCCGAAAAGTGCAAATTTAATTTGGTCGTCTGAGGCGGGATCTTTTTTAGTTGAAGTTTCTTTGTCAAGAAGATAATCAATAGTAACATTAAAATAAGACGCAATTTTTTTAATCATATCCAAGTCGGGATTCCTTTTGCCTGTTTCCCACATTGCGACGGCACCTTTAGATACGTTCATTTCTTTTGCTAATTCTTCTTGAGTTAATTTTTGTGTAGCTCTAAGGGTTTTCAAATTTTCCGCTAACATAATTATCCTCCTAAGTCGGCTTATACACCTCAAATACAACTACACTTTACTGTGTTGTTGCCTTTATTTTATCACGATATGTTATCATTGTCAATATTTATTCTAACATTTTGTACAATTCTAACAAATCGTTATCATCGCTATTGACAAATAACGATTTGTGAATTATAATGATAACATAATGTGAGAAAGGAGGGAGGAGACAATGACCGCCTTATATGAATATCGAAAGAAAAAAGGATTAACACAACGTGAACTTTCAAAGCAACTCGGAGTTACACAGCCAACAATTACACAGTACGAAAACGGTGTACGTAAACCCGATATAGTAACATTAAAGAAGTTGGCTGCTATACTCGGCTGCACAACAGATCAGTTACTTGAACCTATTGAAATTTAAGGAGGACGCATGAACAACTTAAACTTAATCAAAACAGACGGTCAGTTTTACGCTGACAGCAGAGACGTAGCAGAAGCCATTGAAAGAGAGCACGGTAAACTTTTGAGAACTATCCGTGAGTACTGCGAATATTTAGGAGAAGCCAAAATTGGCTTGTCCGATTTCTTTGTTGAAGCA
>CATJCJ010000107.1 GCA_949738935.1 uncultured Eubacteriales bacterium
CGGTCAAAATTTGTTCCATACTGTAAAAGAGTATCGCACTCACCAGAAACACAGCTTGCATAAAAATCTATTAAATCATTAATCCTATCTTCATTTGACGCAACAATCCTATTAACAAAAGTATTGTGCAAATCCTTTATAATTTTATAGTCTTCCTCAATATACTGCTTTTTAATTTCCGCATATTCTTCATTATCCCAATTAAGGAAAATAGTTACGTCCATAATAAAATCTAAAGCCGTTTGTCTGTTTTCAGCATTTATATTCATTCTTTCCGCATACACAGCAAAATCATCTTGTGAACTGTCAAACCAACTGTCTGAAGGAAAAAAGTCAGAACTTAAATTATTCATATCTTGCTTAACAGTTTTCTTTTTAAACCAATACATTTTACTTTTAAGACGTTCATTAACATACCTTTCAGCTTCAACAAAAGCATAAGCGTTTACCCTAATCATTTCTGTCTTATCCTCCGCGAGTATTAAATCAAAATCAAACTGTTTTGAATAACCGCTTATGATAGGAAACGCTTTAGTCCTAAAATCAGATTTTTTAATTCGGCTCATTTTAGTACCATTCCATACATTTAATTCGCCATATTTTAGACCTACAAGCCAAGTTGTACTATCAACAGTATAAAAAGGATATTGAACTAACATCTTTGTATCAGTTGAAGCCATACCTTGACAAAGAGTGTTATGCTTTTCAGCAATTTTAAACATATCCTTCAAGATATTACTGCCGTTTGGAACCTTATCAATAGCTAAAGACAAACCTACATAAGGATAGCGTTTACACATAAAATCCCAATAATCAAGACCATCTTCGTGATATATGAAACAAACAGGCACACCTGTATTAAGCATAAACGGCTCAAAATATTTTTCTCTCCACTCGTATACTTTTTTATATCCTACACTTCTAAGATACTGCAAATCCAAATCCGCAATAGCAAAAATACTGTCCTTATGTTTTTCAACCCAAGATAAATATTTTTGAATATGTTCCTCCCAATAATCGGTTGAATATTCCTCATATTTTGGGTCATTTTGATATGTATAAGCTCCGCTGTCTATAAACAGTCTTATATCAGAATATTTTTTAAAAACTTTAAGACCTTTTCCTTTTAAATATTCATAGGACATAAGAAAATTCCTTATTCCCAAATCATATAAAATATCTAAATATGTTTCATTTTCAACACCTGAAAAAAAGATAGTCAAAGGTTTTGTATAGTCCATAACCTCTCTTAAACTATTGTATTTTGGTAAATTATTTTCTTTTGATAAGTCACTATTTTCAACCTTTTTAATCAACTTTTTCTTTTTTAACTTCATAAAAACACCTACTTTGTGTAATTAAACATTGTTGTTGTTTTACAAGGACTTTTTATACCTCTCATAGAAACACACGTATGCTCTGCAACAATTTTTACAGAAAGCTCCAAAGGTTCCATACAACCAACAAGGTACTTTCCTATCTCATCTGTGAGCCTTTCTTGTACCTGTGGTTTTTTACTAAAAAAATTAACTACTCTCGGTATTTTTGAAATTCCTATTATTTGCTTATTAGGTGTATAAGATATAGAAACAGACCCCATAAAAGGAAGCCAATGATGTTCGCACATAGAATAAAAAGGAACCTCTACAAAAACAGGGTTTGAATTTTCAGCAGGAAATAAAGTAATTGTATTATTTAATTCCTCTATCCCCTGATTATTTCTTGTTCTAAATACCTCATCATAATACATTTTTGCTATCCTATTAGGTGTATCCTTATTGCTTTCATTTTCTTCTATATTTAATAAGTTCATTATAGCTTTTATATGCTCTGCTATAACCTCTTTTTTATCATAATTCATATTTTTGGACATACATAAACACACTCCATTTCTATTAATAAAAAAACTCAGCCTTCATTGGTTGAGTTTTTTCCTATCTTTTAAGCACTTAAATTTGACAAATTAAGATTTCCCTCCTGATTTGCCTACATCACCACTATTGGTGTTGTTTCTTGAATTCGCCAAAGCTCTTCCGCCACTGCCGTTTCTTACCCAATCACTGGCTCGACTAAGTGCATCTGCGGCTCTTCCTCTTATTCTGCCGCTCTGTTGTGCGGCAGTGCCGCTTCTTGTTCTTGCCATATAAAGCAACCCCCTTCGTTAGTTTATATAATATGTAAAGTAACTCTAACAAGATTATAAAAAATATCCTTAAATCTTGCTCTTTACGCATAAAATGTACCATACATTATTTTATAGGTCAAGTAGGTTACCTAATAAAATTTTTTAAATAATTCTAAAAACAGGTTCATCAATTCCTACATTTTTAAAGTGGCTTTTTCTATCTATACAAGCACAGCAATATCCACAAGGTTTTTCGCTGTTATTATAGCAAGACCAGCTCAAACTAAAATCACAGCCTAACTCTAACCCTCTCTTTATTGTTTCTTCTTTAGTTCGTCCTAAAATTGGAGCAATCAAACTTATACGTTTTTCTTTAACTTGATAAATAACTGAACCCTCATTTATAGAGTTCTCAATGCTGTATGCAAAATTTGGGTGTTTATCAGGAGTCCCTCCTAATGGAACACCAAAAATGTCCTGTGAATTATCAAGTCCCGTAGCTATATAACAAATATCAAGACTTTCCGCTAAAGAACCTGCTATACTTATCAAAACGTGATTTCTTAAAGGAACATACGTTCCACATTCAACACAACCCATTTGATTAGACACACCATAGCTTTTAACTTCTTCACCACAAAGAACAGTAGCTTTCTTTAACCAAGGCATAGATATTTTTACTTGATGTAAAGTGCCTCCATATGCTTTAACAATATTATTTGCTGCTTTTAACTCTGATTTACAAGAATTTTGACCATAATCAATAAAAAGATGGTTTATTTCAAAACCATAATCCGACAATAATTTAGCAAGATATATACTTTCAAGACCCCCACTCTGTAAAAGTATAACCTTTTTATCCTTAATACATTTTATTTCTTCTTCAATATAGTACATTTTTTATTATATCCTTTCTTTTTTCTTCCTGTCGGTGTATCTGTAATTTTCCCATTAGGCTGTAAATACATACCACACTTTGTACAGCGACATCTTCCCGCGGCATAAGACCAGTTATGTTTACATTTACCCATAAAAATTACTCCTTTATATTAAAATAATCAAATTCGACATTGTATTTAGCCATTATAAGAGACTTAGAAATTTGTTCAAGAGTCCTGTGTTGAAAAGCGTCAAAATAACCCTCTGTATATGTAGGATTATCCTTAACAAGATATATTAATTTACAATGCAGTAATTCGTGTACCAGAACTTGCTCTTCACATACTTTTTGACTTAAATTTTTTAAGTCGCCCTCTTCCATTGTAGAAACACTTCCTATAGATATAGTAGCGGCACTCAATACAAAGTTAAATGAACAAACACCTGACTTATCTCCTTCTAAAACAGGGTCATTCATATTAACCCTTTGAACATTTATAGTCCAGTCATTGAGAAAAAGAATGTCTTTCCAATATTTAAGACATTCCTCTAACTCTTTATCACTTGTAAATACATCAATAGGTCTATCATTCATTACCTTACCTCCAAAACTTTGTGCATTTGTATCTGTACTCTTGCGTTTAATTTATCCTCGTAAATCCAATTAACAAGTTCAGAACCAATAACAGGTTTATTATTAATAAATACAGGACTAAAAAGAAATTTAGCCTGTGTAGGATAATTAAAAATTATTTCTTTTGCATAATTATAATCTTTCTTGTCCTTAACAACAAATTTCACCTCATCTTTTCTTTTTAAAATCAGCAAGTTATTAAGCACATTTTTTGAAGAAACGCCACTGCTTGGACATTTAATATCCATAACATATTTAAAACTTCTGTTATAGCCATCTTCTCCAATAGGAACACAACCACTTGTTTCAATAGATACCTCATATCCCGCCGCAACAAGGTCATAAGTAAGTATGTAAACATCTTCTTGTAATAAAGGCTCTCCACCCGTAATACAAACATAGTTAATAATACCTTTGTTTTCACGCCTTATAAGTGTCAAAAGATTTTCTATTGATATTTTATGTTTGTTTTTCTTTACTGTTTGAGGCTGGTCGCAATAAGAACAACCTATATTACAGCCAAATAATCTTACAAAAATGCACATACGTCCTGCGTCAGTTCCTTCTCCTTGTATGCTGTGAAATACCTCATCATAATACAACATTTATTTATTCACCCCTATACTCCGCATAGCTATCCTCAGTTTCCCAAAGTTTAACACTTTCA
>CATJCJ010000108.1 GCA_949738935.1 uncultured Eubacteriales bacterium
CATCGGTAACGCTACCTGCAGAATTGATTCCCCTGACTGCTTTATCCTCCACAGATTCTCCGTTTCTCTACCATAAACAAAGGATAATAGATAGTTATCCTATTATTATCACTGATAAAGATAGAAAATAATATGAGATTGTTATAAGCATTTCAAATACTGATTATTTAATACAAGAGGGTCTAATTCCACGATGCTTGCATCGTACAAACTAATACTGAGCGTAGCGAGGTTGGGGTAAATACCTCGCTCCTGCGTAGCAGGAGGCAAATGCCCTTGTGGTGTTTGAATGCTTGCACCGGGGAAATTTATTTAGAAAATATATTAGTTTGGAGACACTTATATCAGAGATAAAAAAGTGTTATAATCATATTGTTTTTCTAAACAAAAAGCGTGTCCCTTTTTAATTGAAATATAGGATGGTAAGGGAATTCCATTAAAAATATTGGATTTTACCATTGAATACGGTGCTGTATCACAAAAAATAATTTTCGATCCAACGTCCAAAGGAGTATCAAATGAATATTCTCCAAAAATGTCTCCTGCATAACAAGTAGAACCTGCTAGTTTATATGTATATTTTTTGACATTTGGTTGAGCGGCATTTATTACTTCACATCTGTATGGTGATTGTATAATATCTGGCAGATGACATATAGCAGATGCATCTAAAATGGCCGTATATATTTTATTGAATACAATATCTGTTACGGTAGTGACAAAATAACCGGCTTCTGATACAACTGTTTCGCAAGGTTCCGCGATTATTTTTAGATTGTATTTATTTTGTATTTGATTAAGAAGCTCTATGCTTTCATGTAAATTATACTCCTCATCACAAAATAATTGACCGCCGCCGATGTTTAACCATTCTGCTTGGTGTAAAAATGTTCCGAATTTATTTTCTATTACATTTAAAGTGTTTCGAAAAGTATCGGAATATTGTTCACACATAGTGTGAAAATGGATACCTTTTATATTTGAAAAATCTATTTTTTCAAGTTCCTCAATATGAACTCCAAAACGTGATGTGGGGTGACATGGATTAATTGCATATTTTTCAATCTCGGAATATTCGGGATTAATTCGTATTCCACAATTTAATTTATTTGAAATGACTGTCGCTTTAAAACGTTCCCATTGACTAATAGAATTGAAAATAATACAATCACTAAAAGCACAAATAGAAGGAAAATTTTTTTCACAATAAGAGGGTGAAAAGGTATGAACTGGTAAGGTAGTTAATTCTTTTGCCAAACGAGCTTCCCATAAACTACTGGCACTTATTCCGTCAAAGCGTAGAATAAAATGCTGCAATATTTGTGGATTGGAAAAGCCTTTTAAAGCGAAAAGTAACATCAAATTTGTCTTTTTACATAGATGTTCTAGAATATTAAGATTTGATTCAATTTTATCAAGATCTATAACATGGCTAGGAGTCGGTAAATCCAATAAATTTTTAATTAACATACATAATCCTTTCTTTTATAAGTGAAATGGAGGTTTCAAAATGAATACATTACAAAAAAAATCAAATAATACTTTAAAGGCAGGTCAAACATATCATTATGAATTAAACAACAACGCTAATTATGAAGAGAACGATCTACATTCTATCACATTAAAAAGCTGTATTTTATTAAACGGTTATTTTAAAAGTACCCTCTTAGCTGATAGTGATTGGGATAGTTGCCAAGTAGAAAATTGTATTTTTCAAAACATATCATTTGAAAATAGTGATATAACATCAACATATTTTGAAGATTGTACTTTTAAAAAAGTAATCTTTAAAGGGACAACGACGACTGATATTACATTTCTGAATTGTAAATTTGAAGATTGTAATTTCAATCATATTGGATTAAGTTCATCGACATTCGAAGATTGTTGCTTTATAAATCTAAAATTACGTCAAAGTTCTACAACATTGAATTTATTTAAGAATTGTGTGTTCACTGACTCAAAAATAGCGGGAAACTTTCTGTATAATTTATTTCTACAGTCTCATTTTGAAAACACACAAATTTCGCGTGACCTTTTAGCCTCAAACGTTGGCTTCACTCAAGAAAATTTGAATGAATTGTCTATAAATACAATAGATGTTAAAAATTTACAACAACAGTTACTTAATAGAAAAGACGTTATAGGTGCAGCTATTATTTCAATCAATATTGATGAAAAATTCTATGATTATTCAATCTGGGTATATATGCAGATAATCATAGATCAGCTAAGAAACAATATATTAGTACGAGTTGAACAACTCCTTTTCTTTAAAATTATTATTGATAATTTACTTATGACACATAAAATATCATTATATACAGTAGTTGGTATTCTCAATTTGTTAGAAAAAGTAAAATTAATAGAAGATAATATAGCCATAAAAAAAGCAGAACCTACCATCCAACAAATACAAGGTTTACTTTTAGAGCATTACCATCAAATAATCGTTTGGCTGCATGACAAATTACACGGCATTAAAATTGAAGACAAACCTATTCAATTGAAAATTACTTATGTAGCAGAACCAGATATTCCTATTTGTTCATTACTTGAACAAATGATGCGCAGCATGAATGTTTCAGGAAACTATCCAGTTCGTATTAAAACAGAAGTTGGCTCTTTTGTGGAGTGGATTCAATGCTATGACAATATTCTAAAATGTCTTCAACTCTTGGTGTCTATTTTAGGAGTAAGTGTAAATTTAGTAAAAGCTAAGAAAGCAACTACCGAGTCAGTATCAAGCGAATCAAACAAAGAAGAGAATGATTCTGGAAATACATATTCCAATATTCAAAGGAATGACACTATGACTAGCACATTAACCGACTCCGTTACATTTCAAATTCCAGAATCTGTTATAAAACAACTCGATACAGCTTCAACAGAACAAAATGTACATCAAACAATAAATGTTTTTGTATTAAATGGTATAAATATTAATAATAATTTCCAAGGATATAATAACTTCAATATTAAGGAAATAGAAATTTTATAAATATGTTTTTTCTAGATATACTAGCACTTTTTCTAATGAAATCAATAAAGGGGTTCTGTCTAGTGTCATATTGATACGAAAGCAGAACCCAAAGTTTTCAAGAAATCCCTCCAAATACCCTGGCAGTAAAGAGACATTCGTATTTTCAATTAATAGTTTTATAAATAAATGTTGTGTTGAAATATTATATGGTATATTTTTTAATATAATTGTCATATAAACACCAGATGCATGTGTATATGAACAATATTTTTGATGTTTCTGTAATATCGTTTTTACAGCAATATAATTTTGATGTATATATTTCATTCCCTCTCTGAGCATATACTCATAATTATCTGATAAAAAATGAGTAATTGCCATTTCAGAAGATAAAGACATTCCCCCTGCAAATAAGTCTGTCCATATGTCAAAAAAATCCTGATGAACTTGATGCATAATAATACAAGAAAACTTCATTGCATTTGTTCCTAATACCTTATGTGGACTATATATACTAAATAAATATTCATTATTGATAAGATAAGGACTTAATTGAATATATATAGAAGATAAACTCTCATCACAAATTAAATAAATTTCCTCTCTTAAAAGGGCATTTAATTTATTTATTTCAGTATTTTGGTATACTATATTGGTGCAAAAAACAGGGGAAGTAATCCATACAGCGTCATAATTTTTTTTTGTTATCTCTTCTAAAGGAATCGTAAACTCTCCATTAATATATGTTAGTTGCTCATTATAAACAGATAGTCCAAATGCCTGTAAACATGGTACTACCGAAAAATACGACGGCTGTAAAACGCATATTTTTTTAATTCCTTTTTTTTGTAAAAAATTTGCAATATTTACAATAGCTAAAGTGCTAGAAGGTAATAGAATAGAAACATTGCAAGGTGAATTAAAATGTAGTTTCCTCCGGATTTCAGAATGGATATTTTTATCTATTTCATAACTATAAATATAGTCAAAATAACTCTTTGTAGAAGGAGGTTCAAAATATTGATACAAATAATTTTTATATTTTTCTCCAGAGTTCCAATTTGATATATCAAATACGGGAGCTTGCGTTTTTTTTGCCGTTTGTTCTTCAACCTCCCTAATTCTATCAATTTCCTCGATATGAAAAATCACTTCATCCCCTCACTCTCTAAATTGTTTTTTGATTGTGAATATTTGATAATTTTATATCAACCAGCACTGTTTTACACTAGATAACTATCTATTATCCTTTGTTTATGGTAGAGAAACGGAGAATCTGTGGAGGATAAAGCAGTCAGGGGAATCAATTCTGCAGGTAGCGTTACCGATG
>CATJCJ010000109.1 GCA_949738935.1 uncultured Eubacteriales bacterium
TATATATTGATATGCCTGAATAATTATTATTTATAATTATTTTATTACTTACTGTTTTTAAAAACCATATATCGCTTTTAATATTGTTTAGTTCTCTTATTTTTTTTATCAATAATTACACCTCGTTAAATTAAGCAGAAATATATTAAAAATATATTTCTGCTTAATTTCAATTGTTTTTTAATCTTAATTAACTATTTTAAATTTAACCTTTTTTTAGGATCTGCCGTTCCTGAAAGTAATTCTCCAGAAATAGGATTCGCTTCTCCTAAATGTTTTCCTGATTTATTAAAAACTTCTATGTGAGCACCCTTACCAGTATGCAATGTATCTCTATAATAGTAATTTCCATTTTTCTCATAGATCTTAGCATTTCCAGGCCCAATTCTATTAGTTCTTTTGAATGTACCATTTGCTAAAATCGTTTCGCTATCTTTAGGAACACGATTATCCTTTATAAATTGAGGCATACCACAATTGTTATGAACCAATATATTAGACTTCTTGCAAAATTCCGCACTTATACCGATTATTGCTTTAAAAAAATATTTAATTCAATACTTATTAACGCTTTCGGCGTTTAAAAAGCAAAACGCCTTTCGCTAAAATATTGAATAAAATATTTTTTTATTGAATTGACGTAATCTTGTAATTTCGCAAGAAGTCTATTAAAGTTAGAAACAAAATAAGTATGCCAATCATCAACCTCAAAATTATACACTTTTATCGGAGTTTCTTCTCATAATGATTTTTTTCAAGATATGTCCTGTTTTATAAATTAACTTTATGAAATATATATACCCCTTGAGTATTATCATCTTAAACGTACTGTCTCAAAAAAAGTAATAATATTCACAAAAACTTAAATTCAATTAATATACTTAGATAAATCTTCTGCTAATTCAAATTTATCAAAAAAATGATCTATTATATTAGTATTAACACTTTTTATTAACATCAAGCAACTATCCCAAGCTACAATCTCAATATTAGCCAAAGGATGTTGAAGATTAACAGTTTTCCACAAGTTTTCATTTCCATCTGCATATGGCAAATTATAATTTAATATGTTATCTAATTTTATATTCTTATCAAAACCAGAAAACACTCCCCATATCCATTGAAAATCTTCTTTTTTAATCATTTGTGATAATTGTTCTCCAGTTAAAAAACAATATTCATTTGATAATAATTGTCTATATTTTTTATTTTCTGGATAACATTCAACATCTGTTATAAACCAGTTATACTCTTTTTGAAAATTATTCATTTTTAAAAAGAATTCTCCAAGTTTTACATAACAATTTTCACCTTTTAAGAGTACAGCACCCTTCATAATTAATCTCCTATTTTCTTATTGGTTTGCCAGAACTCCAATCCCAACTATGCTCATGAGGCCATTCAAAATGTTGTTTAGGATTTCCATGGTTTGTAATATCAATATCTCTATAAGCATGTCCATTTTTATCATACCATCTTCTTGTCTTAATATTTCCATTATCACCCAATATATCAATACTCGAATTAGGATTTCCATATGGTCCAGGATTTTTTGTTACAGTTGTATGATTTTTAGATGGAGCAATATTTATTTTTTTGCCTAAATTTGTTGTTATCGTAGAACCACAAACATTATGCACCAACACCCCTGTTTCAGAAACAAAATAAGTATGCCAATCCTCAACTTCAAAGTTATATACTTTTATCGGAGTTTCAAGTTTATCTATTTTTATTTCCAAAACTCTCTTTGCGGTTCCGTCTGCAATTCTTAATAAATCGCCAGTCTTTAAATTTTTTGCTAAAACCCAGCCTTTATCAAGTACATAAAATGGATGTTCTTTAGTTGTATTTATTACATTTCCGTCTACATATACTTTTACAAGAGTTTCAATCTCCCTGATAAAGGTATTTTTTACTTTCTTATACCCTTTTTCTCCTGTTTCTTCATTTTCTGAAAGTACTGAATCTCCTTCTTTTATATCTTTAATCTTTTTATATCCATCAGAAGTTTTTATTAGGGTATCTCCTGTAAAACACTGACCATTTAAAACTGAAGCCATTGATATTCCATATGCCATAAGTTGTGCTACATACTCATCCTGCGCATTATCCCATATTTCAATGTTTCCCAACGCATAGAAAGTAACTATCATTGCGTATTCGTCAGAACCTCTTTTAAAACCTGAGTTATTAGCTTTGTCAAAAGCTAATTTCAAAGTATCCTGAAAATACTGTGCTTGGACATCTCCAATTCTTTCCAACCAACTCTGAACTTCCTGTCTATTTCTAAAATCAGCCGCTTCTTTTGCTTTTTTATTAGCACCAGCTATATCACCGGTTAATTTTTTATAAAGGTAATCCCTTGATGCATATATTAAAGCACGTTGAGCATATGAATCAAAATTACCATCACTTTCGATAATTTTACATGTCGGATCTTTGAACATAATTGGATTATTCCCACAGTAAGCATACCAATTCATTCCATATCTAGCAGGGTCTTCTGTTGTAAACCTACCCGTACTCGGATTATAAATTCTTGCTCTTAAATAAATTCCGCCTAAAGAAGGATCCTCATATTCTCCGCAGTATTTAAACAGATTGTCAGAATATTCTCCCGTGTAACTGGAATTTCCAAAAGCGTCATAGTTATACCTCGTTGACACTGTTCCGTTTTCTTTAGCGAGAGTGGAAATATCTCCGTGACCTTTTTGGAGATAATCAAGTCCATTATCTAACTTATCAGTCCAAGACCTTTTTGTAATATTTTGCTTCTTAACTTTGAAGAAATCAGCTTTATTGTACGATAAAGCTGATTTCTTAGAAAATTATAAGATAAACCTAATTTAGTTAATTAAATCAAATTCAAAAATAAAATTATTTAATATTTTTTATAGATAGGCGTTCAAAAGCTATAATATTATTTTTCATTTTAACTTTTAAATATTATTATCTAAAATAATATAATTAGTTTCATTAGAAAAAGAAATTAGATAATAATAATTATCTCCATTTTTTAGATAAAAATCAGTAATAAAACTTTTTGCTTTTATATGGCTATGTTTCTTATAATCTTCCCATGTTTCAGAATTTTTTTTGTCTAAATACCAATTATCAAATGTACATAATAGATTATGATTATAAACATCTCCACCTAAAATGGCATAGTTTTTTTTATACAAATAAGCCATAAATTCAATAGCATATTTTTTCCCCCATATTATTTCATTAACACCGTGTGCATCTAAGCTTATGGCGTTTTTTTGTAATTCTACAGGAAAATCACTAAACAAAATTCCATCTATAATCATAGAAAACACCTACTTATTTGGAATAAACAATCTATGGTTACATGTTTTATCAGCTTCAATAATATATTGAAAAATCCCATCTTTTCCACCATATGAACCTGGAATTTCCACTAAAGTTCTTAATAATCCGTCTTTTCCTTTTATATTTTTTACATTGCCGTAATTACCAAAATTATCGACTATTTTAGGAAATGAATGATATTCACCCGCGCCTTTGCTCATTTGTTCTTTCACTTTTTTAGTATATTTAATATTTCGCAAAGGATTATAATTATTTTGAGAAGTGGTCATTACTCTATTTTGACCTAAAATTATAGAAGCTGCAACAGAGATAGCCGTTATTTCATAATTATCATTAATTATTTGTCTATTGTTTTCTGCCTTTACAAGAAAATCTGTAACAACTATTGCATAATTATCACTTCCTTTTTTTAAGCCTAAATTATCTGCTAAAATAAACGCCATTTCTATCTGATATTTCATCCATATTGCATCTTGTGAAAATACTCTTTCAAAATCATTTAGCGGTTTATTTGTCATTCTTTCAATATCAGCTAAAAATTTATAATTATTTGCTGATAACATATCACCTGCTAACTTAAATTCAAGATAATTAACAGTATAATTTAATAGATTTTTTTGTACATCGTAAGAGTAGTATTTATCATTTTCAACGATTTTACCTGTTGGATCTTTGAACATAATTGGATTATTTCCACAATAAGCATACCAGTTCATTCCATCCCTCGCAGGATCTTCAGTTATAAATCTTCCCGACTTTGGTTCATAAAACCTTGATCTTAAATATGTCCAACCAAATACGTCAAAGTATTCTTCATTAAGAGAATATTCTCCGCAATAAGTAAATGGATTATATAAATCTTCGCCATTTTTTTCATAATTTCCAAAAGCATCATACATATACTTTGTTGCAACTGTTCCATTTTCTTTAGTGAGAGCGGAAATATCACCGTGACCATTTTGAAGATAGTAGATTTCGGTGTTTGATTTTATCAATCCCAAACCTCTTGTGTATATATCA
>CATJCJ010000110.1 GCA_949738935.1 uncultured Eubacteriales bacterium
CTGCTCTTTCTGTGTTTTTCCTAATATGAGATTAAAATTTTGGTCGTTTATTCGCCCCTCAGCCATATCCTCATACAGCTTTACTATCATTTTTTCAAGCACTTTAACACGTTCTTTGTCTTTTGACAGAGATTTTTCGAGGCTTTCTCTGCCTGTTTTATGCTCCGACTCACACATATCAGACAGTTTGCCTGCGGTACTTTCTTCATCAGATAATACCGCTTTGGCACATTCCCGTATTTTATTCAGAACAAGAGAATACAAAGTATCAAAATCAATTCTATGCTGTGTGCAGTGATTTTTACCAAAGGAGTTATAAGTTTTACAGGCATAAATCTTTTTCGGGTTTTTATCGTGAGTGGTACGAATAACAAGTGCTTTTCCGCACTCGCCGCACTTTATAAGTCCCGCAAAAAGACTGATTTCACCGTTTTGTTTTGGACGCTGGCGTGATTTAAGTTTTTCTTGCAGAATATTAAAGTTGTTTTTGTCAATAATAGGTTCGTGACAACCCTCAACAACAATCCACTCGTTAGGTTTTTTATCTCCGATAACACCGATTTTAAAGTTATAGTAAACTTTCTGAGAAGCTATCGCACCGATGTAAACAGGATTTATTAGTATTTCCTTAATTACGGAAAAATCCCACATAAAACTTCCGTTTTCGGGGTCTTTCTTTCCCATTTTGTATATACCTTACGCAAGCCGCGCTGACGGTTCCACCACGCCGGACAAGGAATCTTTTCTTCTTCAAGTCTGCGGCGGATATAATTCGGGCCATGTCCCTCTAAAGCGTAGTCAAAAATCTGTTTAATAATCGGAGCTGTTTCCTCGTCTATAATTAAATGATTTTTATTGTCAGGGTCTTTTTTATATCCAAAGGGAGCGACAGAACCCGTAAACTGACCTTTCTGAGCCTTTAAAAGATATGAGGAATGTACTTTTTTTGAAATATCTTTGCTGTATAGTTCATTTAGTATATTTTTGAATGGTGCAATATCGTTGTTATCAAGCAAAGTATCAATTCCGTCATTCATAGCGATATAGCGAACACCGTTTCTTGGAAAGAAATCCTCGGTAAGATAGCCTGTTTGAAGATAATTACGTCCCAAACGGCTTAAATCTTTTGTAATAACAAGATTAATCTGACGCTGTTCAACCGCTTTAAGCATACGCTTTAAACTTGGACGTTCCATATTCAATCCTGTGTAACCGTCGTCCTGATATACAGATACAACTTCCCAGCCCTGCTTTTTGCAATATTTTTCAAGCATATCACGCTGATTAGCTATACTGGCGCTCTCACCTTTTAAATCATCGTCTTTTGACAGTCTGCAATATATAGCAGCCCTATAATTATCAGTAAATGTTTTCTTTGCTGTTTCATAATCAAATCTGTTCATCATAGCCTTTTACCCGCACAGTCCAGACGGTTTCGGCTCTTTTGA
>CATJCJ010000111.1 GCA_949738935.1 uncultured Eubacteriales bacterium
AGGTACAATTTTCAAAGACTCAGTTTTTTCATTTTTAGTTAAACCTATAACATCAAGAAATGTTTTTCCTATCAATACATTGCTTTTATACCATTATTTGTGGTATAATCTAATCACTGAATGTGAGAGAAAGGTGATTGGAGATGAAATATTGTTTAAAATGCGGAAAAATTTATGCTGAATCTTATGAGGATTATGAAAGAGAAAATTGTTATAGGGAGGGATTTCCTCTTATTGAAGCCCCTGATATGACAGAAGAAAAATTTCTTCAACTATCAGAAAAAGAAAAGGACGCTTATGAGTTACATATTTTGGATTTATGCAGGCAATCTGAATTTTTTGATGAATCAGAATACGAACATAAAAAAGGTACAGAAAATTATTACTTTACTTATCGTTTTGATAAATATGAACAGATTACCGGTAAAAAAGCTAAAACAAAAGAAAACGAACTTTATCATAAAATGAAAGCACGGGAATCAATCAATAGGGATATGGCTCTGTATGCCGATACCGTATACAAAAAGCCCAAACCGCCCGAACCCGAGGATAAAGGCTGCCTTCATATAATATTGTTATGGCTCGTGGTAATTGCCTCTTTTGTTTTTAGTTTCTGCGGAGCGGCAAATAAAGAGAGTGGCTGGGGGTTTTTCGTGGTTCTTTTGGGTATAGGCACGGCGTTGGGCGGACAAATGTTGTTGGCTTGGTGGTTTCCCAAATTCAGCTCAATGCAAGAGAAAAGAAAAGAGTTCAGCGAGAGAGGGGGGTTCACCTCAACTTCCTCTTCCTCTTCTCAGTCTTCGTCCGATACTTCCTGCGGTGTTAATCCAGTTTACATCGTTTCCGAATACGAAAGCAGCGCGAATCACAACGATTGTTCCGGTCATTGTCATGACAGTGGCTGCGGTAATGACTGCGACTGCGGTGACGATTGACGGAGCTTGCGGGACAGGCGCATCAATGTCATTAACTTAAGGCATTAAGAATTAAAATATGTTATAATATATCTTAGGGTGATGTATTATGAAAAAAATAATAAAAAAAGTAATTGAAGCAATAAAAAAAACAGTAAAAGAAGAAAATTTTATAACTAGACATAAAACAAGTGAAAAAGATTTCACACGTAAAAGAAAATTAGGTTTCAGTGAAATAGTATTATTTGTATTA
>CATJCJ010000112.1 GCA_949738935.1 uncultured Eubacteriales bacterium
CCAACTATATTTTCAGTTAAAACCTACCAGCTAAAAAGATTTTTAACTCCTCTTACTATTGCTCCCCCGCCGCTTTTCAGAGTTTCCCAACCTCTTTTCACAAAATCTTTAGCCGTACCTCCTATCGACTTAGCAGTTTCTCTAATCTCCCTGCCTACTTTTTGAACACATTTAGTTACAGTCTCCCCAACTTTAGAACTCGCTATATATCCAGCAGTACCTCCAATAAATCCTCCAACAGCGGCGCCAACAGGACCTAACAAAGCTCCTATAGACGCTCCAAATGCCGCTCCTTTAGCTCCGCCCATACAGCCTGCTATTGTAGCCACAGTTGTTTGCCCCATTTTTTCAAAGCCTTCTCTTGCGGAAAGTTCTCCTGTCGCCATTTTCTTTAAAACTTTAACATTCTCTATGGCAGTGCAGGAAATACCGGTTAAAACATTTGTCTTAGCGGCGGCTTTAGGTATAAATTTTATAATATTTTTTTCAATCCCTACTTTTAAAGCCCCAGCCGCAGCCGCTTTTACTCCCGAATCAGCTCCGACAGTCAACGCCGTTTCTATTACTTCCTCACCTTTAATTTCCTCTCCATTATAAAGTTTTTGAGCTATGTCAAACCCAACTCCGATAGCGGCGCCTTGAAAAGCGGCATATCCTGCCTGTTTCCCAATTCCAACAGCAATATCTTTTGTTTTATATTCGTTCCAATTCAAATCGTTCCAGTTACCGCTTTGTGCCTCATCACGCATTTGTTCCGCTCTGGCTTTTGATAATGGATTACTTTTCACACCATCCGGCGACTCAATAACGCTAACAGTTTTTTTAGGAATACCCTCTCCCTGCCCTTCAGGGACAAGTTTTCTTTGTCCTCTGTAGTCTCCTTTCTCAAAAGCGTTTGCTGTCGCTTTTGAGTTATCACAATACTTTGACTGATAACGTCTTATAGTTTTTCCATTTCCATCAACAATAACAATATCTACAGAATTTTTTGTATAACCATTACCATTTTGAGGCTCCAAAACTTTCGCTCTGTATTGACTTCCTGCCGCTTCAGCGTTCATATTAAAGGTCTGAGCGTGATATTGTTCAGCTATAAATCCGTCAAGACATGGGTTTTGGCTTACGTTGCCGGACTGTGTGATAATTGTTCTGTATAACGCTTCATTTGCCGTATTTACAGCATTGTCAAGATTTTTTAAATATTCAACTGTTTCTTTTGCGGACATTGCCGCCGTTGCCTTTTTAACTTCTGAGGCAAACCAGCTTTCTTTACTCCGCCCATTTGCGACCGCGGTATTTAATGACTCTTTTTTTTCATCATTTAAATTAATTGTATCAACAATTTCAGAAGTTATTTTCTGAATTTCCTCATTTGATTTTTCGGGAAGACTGCTTTTTATTTTTTCAGTCAGCCATTTTTCAGTTGGAACATCTTTATTTTTAACATAGCATTTCATAAAATCCACAATAATAGGCTAAAATTGTTTACATTCATCCTCTGTTATAATAGGTTTAAATTCCTCGTCAATTTCAATAACGGAATAATCCTCATTTGCCATTTTTCATTTCTCCTTTAACAATTCAAGATATATTATCTTTTTCGGCTTTACTTGCGCATTTAATATCAATATGCTCAATAATTTCCTTGATATTTTTAATTTTATCTTTAAGAGTATCTGAAATAGATTTAGTATCTTTAACAGATTTAATTAAATCCTCTGTTGATATTATTTCTCTTTCCTCAATAAAAGCAAGCTCTATAGTATCTTTAACAACCGCCTCTATATCAGCTCCGTTAAACCCTTCTGTTTCTTTAATAAGCGCGATAGAATCAATAAATTTATTCCACTTTTTACGTTTTTTCAAATGAATATCAAAGATTTTTTTACGCTCCTCACCGTTTGGCAAATCCACAAAAAACAATTCATCAAATCTTCCTTTTCTCAAAAACTCAGGAGGCATTTTTGAAATATCATTTGCCGTAGCGACAATAAATACCGTATTTTCTTTTTCCTGTAGCCACGTTAAAAACTGTCCGAATAAACGAATTGTAACGCCGCTTCCATCGTCGGAACCAATTCCAGCAAACGCTTTTTCTATTTCATCAATCCATAGAACACATGGACTTATCGCCTCCGAAAGCTTTAAAGCTTTTCGCATATTCTCTTCTGATTCTCCAACATACTTTCCAAGAAGTCTTCCAACATCAAGGCGAACAAGAGGAATCTCAAATAAACTTGCCGTAGCTTTTGCCGTCAGGCTTTTACCGCAGCCGGGCATACCGATAATCATAATTCCCTTTGGAATATCAACGCCAAATTTAATAGCCTTATCCATATTGGCAAATATCTTCGCTTTTCTTTCAAGCCATTCTTTGAGGTTTTCCAATCCGCCAATATCATCTATGCTTTCTTTAAAATTAACTATTTCCAACATACTTGACTTTTTGACTAACTGCTCTTTTTCTTTTAAAATCAATAGCTTATCTTCTTTATCAATATATCCGCCGTCTTGATAAGCAAGATTTAAAATTTGTTTTATCTGAAATTCATTTAATCCTTTAAAAGAAAGAGCTATATCATTAATTACATCTTGCTCAACAGTAATTTCCAAATCTTCAATAAACTCATTAATTATTTCAATTATCTCGCTGCTCACAGGGAGAGGAATATCAAAAACAGTAATATAATTTTCAAGTTCCTTTGGTATTACAATAATTTCAGAAATAATAAACACAGTAGCGTGATAATTTTCATTATAAATATTATCTTCAGCGATTCTTTTGATTAATGAGATAATTATAGGATTATTCAACTCATTATGTACATCTTTAAGTATAATAAATGTCTCCTGTTCAAATCCATCATCAAAAACAAGCTTTAAAAATTGTTCTAAGTCACATTCCTGTAAAGGACTCTTGGTTTTAAAATCAATCAATCCAAAAGCGTTATTGTACTCAACACATTTAACACCTTGTCCAACTTTCTCAATAGCTTCATCAATAACTTTAAAATCAAAGTGATTTATATAAATAATTGAATGTAAAGAGTCGATATATGACGCTAAAATATCAACCGTATTGCTTTTCATATATCACACCTCCATATAAAGCAACTCATTTGTGTTTGAATTACTTTTGTAATCAATTCCATCAATAATAACAAATTTGTTATGTATTTCGCCAAATCCCAAATCACTGCCCGTTTTACCTGCGGCACGAACATAATCCCCTTTTTCAATATTAAATATTAAAAATTTTTTGCCTTTAGGCTCAATATCTTTCCAATAGCTTTCCGTAGTACCTGAAAAGCTCTTTAAATTTTCACCCAACATTTTAGCCAATGTTGATTTATCCAACATTTTACAAATATCTTTATACATAATTTTTTTATCGTTTTCCTCAATATCCGATTCATCAAAACCATTATTATCATTCATTTTTATCGCGAATGATAAGTGATAATCTTTAATGTCCTTGTTCATCATCATAATAAGTATAGCGATAGGAGCGTTATAATACAGTTTATAAAAAAGAGACTTCCTATTCATTTTTATGAGCTGTAAATACCTGTCAATAAGTTCATTGACAGATATTTTAACCTTGGATATATCAGCCTTATTGTCAATTATGTCTTGAATAATTTTCTCATATCCTAAGTAATAATCATTAATGATAGAATTTATTTTATAATTTTCTTTTTCATAAAGCTTTACGCGTTTCTCTCGTTCATTTAAATATTCAAGCATATAAATGTTTTCATTAATTTTGTTTTCATCAATTTCAATGCTAAAAATATCAATAAGTTTTTTGATTATACCAATATGAGTCTTTTCTGTGGCAGCGATAGCTTCTACCTTTTTAAGCTCATTTTCAAAACCTCTTACTTTTAGCCATCTGTGAAGTAATTTATTATCATAATACGATAATAAATCCTCAATAGAAAAATTATTTTGCAAATCCTCAATACTGCGAATAGGCTTACCATCACAAATAAGATTAAATTTAATTGTTTTTGCCATTTTACATTCCTCCAAATTTTTATCTATAGCGACCTAATATTACTTGTCTATAACCTCAATTAAATCTCCCTGACTCCTCAGCCACATATCAATTCCATCACCAAAAACCTCAGCCTTTATCCAATATACACCATTCTCCTCTTTTATTATTTCAGCGGTAGGCAGTCTGTCACATACCGCCTCAACGGAAATGCCTTTATACTTAAATTTGACCTGACGAAGCTTACCGCCCCACATAAATTGTATTCTTTTTCTAAACTCTCCTTCCTCAAATCTGTCTTTATACGGAACAAAAAAATGTTCATCTGTAACCTCAAAACTTTTTATTCTGTCTATTCTATA
>CATJCJ010000113.1 GCA_949738935.1 uncultured Eubacteriales bacterium
TAAATTATTCGAAAGCGAAAATATTCTTGTGGGTGGCGAAAAATATTTCAATCACAGCATATTGATTTTTGACGACTACCATAAATTATCTGCAAACCAGAGAGATGCAGTAAGCAATGCTTTATACACATTAAGAGCCAATGTAGGAATTTGGATAGGGCAGAGACTGGAGGGTTTGCCTCCCCAGCAAATTATTTCTCTCGACGGAAACTTGGGAAGAGAATATGAACAAATAATGATTGACTATTATTGGACTGATAATGCAAAAAAATTTTTATCAATTCTTCAAAATATAGCTAACAAGCGTGTTAAAGAAGCTAATTTTGATAATTTTAATGGATTTGCTGAGTGTTTATGTGAGGAAATATACGACGAAAGCGTAAAAAACAAATTAGTTTTATGCATTTCAGATATTAAAAACAGTATGAATGCTGAAGACCGTTATAAATATTCAGACATTATAAAACATATTGATATGACTTATGCCGAGGATGTATTTGCAAGGGCAAAATATTATGAGTGTATACAAATGAAAATTAACAGAGACAGCTTCGGGCAGCTTAAATTGTTTCTCGGGGAAAAGGTGGACGTTGATTTAATGGAGGATTTTTATAAAACTAATAATGAAGTGGCCGGATATTATATTTCCATTAAATACGAAATACCATTTTATTTTGGTATTGCAAAATTGTTGAATCTTTCTTCTTATAATATAGAACAATTCTTATACTTTGCAGCCGAGATATTTGAACGATGTAGAGCGAAATCATTAGGGCGAAGGCGCAGGGGTACTAGACTGAATCTTTTACCTGACGAACAGGAACAATGTATAAAAAAATGTGCAGAACAGAAATGGGACGAAATACGTTACAGATATACTGATTATAAAGAGATACAATATTTTTTAAGTAAGATTGCGGAAAACGGAGAAAGGTGCCGTGAGGAAGAAAAAGGGTCTTATGCTGGTGGTGCATATACAGGTTTTTGCGTTGACAGCAAAGAGCTGAACATGTATAAAAGTTATGAAGAGTATAAACATACTTTCAAAATTTTGGGGGAATGTTTAGCGGCAAAATACCTAGAAAAAAGAGAGCAAGCGGATGGAACAGTTTTCTATTTGAACAGGTGGCTTTGCGTATTTTTTAAATTGCCCCTTGCTTATGGCGGTTGGTTTAAAAGTAGTCTAGCAAAGATAAAATCAAACTATATACTGGACTTTTCCAGATAGAAAAGAGCACCGAATGGAGAAAATAAGATGCCAAACGTTGATTTAGATGATCTTCTTTTTATTCAGGGAAGCGATGAGCTTGTTGACTTTTTTAAAGATAAAGATAATCTGCTTATCGTAATGGGCAAGGGATTTGACCCTAGAAGCTGTAAAATTATAGAAACGTTAAGTAATAACGATGTGATTTTTAATGTGCTTCTTGTGGATTACAATGAACAACTCACAACAGGAGATTCCGCCAAAGAAAAATCGCGCAGTGAAAAAAATTTCAAAGAATTTCAAAAACTTTGTGAATCTATTCCATACGAAGAACTGCAAGTACCTTCTTATAAATCAGAAAACGATAGTAAACGCTTACTGGTAATTTCAGAAAGTGTTAGGTCGGCATTTAAAAAGTCACTTATTGAGAATTACGATCATATATTATTAGATTTCAGCGCTCTTCCTCGCGCAGTTGCTTTTAGTATAGCTAAACATTTATGGGATACAAAAGAAGAGCACCAAAAGTTATATCTTTTGGCTTGTGAAAATAGTGAGTATGACGATTATATTATTCCCAAAATTAATGAAGGTACTGCGGAATTTCTTCAAGGCTTTAATGCATTCGCAATGACAATGGAGTCAGAGAATGACGAAACAATCTGGTTTCCCTTTTTAGGAGACAACGAGCAGGCTGCATTTGATATAATAAGTAAATATTTAAAACCGATAGAAATATGTCCTGTTGTTCCTTTTCCATCAAAGAATATTAAGCGAAGCGAAGTATTATTACGCAAATACGGACAAAAATTATTCAAAGAACAAAACATTGAAAAAAGAAACATAATATATGTGCCGGAATGCCAGCCACTTTTGAATGCTAAGAAACTAATAAATACGGTTAAATATTATGAAAGAGCATTAAATTTCGACAACAATAGACATATTCATTACGCATTTTCTGCTCATTCAAGTAAATTAATGGATATAGGACTTTTACTGTCGGTTATGACGTTGTTGCAGCATGGACGAAAAGTTGGCATTGTAGTTGTTGACAATAAAGGATACGAAGTTGAAAAAGACGATACTTATGATAGACAGAAAGATGAGCTATATTGTGTTTGCTTAGATTATAGCAAGTTTATTTAAAAGGTTAAAATATGAAAGATTCACTTAAATTAAAAGTTTTAGGCGCTGGTTTGGCATGTATTGATTTAATCAGATATGAAAAAAAAGAATCCTCTGCTTTAGGGGGGACAGCTGTTAATGTAATTTCAACGCTATCTCTTTTAGGGTACGACGCGAGTTTTTTATATGCCGACTATAAAGGTAAAGATTCAGAATATTTAAAAGCGGAAATATTAAAGCGGAAAATAAGGTTAATAGAGTTTGCTAGCTCTACATTAGATGCGCCGCGTATAGTTGAATATCTTGATAACGGGCGACATCGTTTTTATACTACTTGCCCAGAATGCGGAAAAAAATTAAACGAAATACAATTGCCAGAATTAAGGCATGTGAAGGAACAAATTAAAGAAATTGGAGAAGCTAATTTATTCTACTTTGATAGAATATCGGCAGGAATTAAGTGGTTGGCAGAACAAAATTCAAATGGATGGAATTTTTATGAGCCAAATTCAACAAGACTTTATAATACTCTTCTAGCAAATTCCAAATATGCAGATATACTAAAACTCTCCGCCGATAGAATACCAAATAATTATATTGAAAAATTGAGAGTGGAAATAGGATTAATGGGGCCAAAACTTTTAATAGTTTCTTTAGGTCCGAGTGGATTAAAATATTCCATAAAACAAAAAAATGGCAGTATGAGCGATTGGGTGTACTTAGATATGCGAGAAAACGTTGAGGTTGTAGATAGCTCTGGAGCGGGAGATTTATTAGCGTCCATTTTTCTCTATTTTTTCCTTAAAGAATATCCATATTATGCAGAAATTTTGGATGAAGCAAAGGTAACTAAATTTTTATTGGATGCTCAATCTGTAGCACCGATTTCTTGTAAGTTTGTAGGTGCGCAGGGGATTTTGGAAAGTGTAGAAGGTGTAGCTAGTTTGAACTTACTGTTAAATAGTTCGGTTAAAAAAATAGAAAGAGAATCATTAAATTACCACCAAAATTGTTGTAGAGTTTGCAAGTTATAGCTAAAAATGACATTTTTAATTTTGGTATTTTTAGAGATTTTTGGTGGTAATATTTGATATGTGTTTGATTTATCTATTAAAATAGAAAAGTATGTGACCTTCGAATATATACCACTTGATATATCACATTTACGGTCTAAAGTATTGCTTAATCAATGACATTTAAATTCTCATTTTCTGACCAAATTGATCGGGCTGAAAGTTTTTTAACTGGCAGACCGATTTTCATTTGTAAGAATAAACCGCCAGCAGTACTGGTGATGCTAAAAAGCTCTAGCTAGTCCTCAAAAATTATCGATCGTAGCGCGGAATACATTAAACGACTTTAAATGCTATAAGAACTATTTTAATAACCGTAGGGCAGCTTTTACAGTTAGCGGACTTTTCGATGAGACTATATACTTATCAGGAAAGGTGCAGTGCAACCTGGTTAAACCAGTGGTTCTAGTTATATAATTACATATCAAGTAAACAAAATGAGTTAAAAGAGACTCAAAACAAAACAAATTAATACTGGGGACTTGCTATTGCAACGATTATGAAGGATTATACATATGTAAATCAATTTGGTAAATTAGTTAAACCTAGTTTTATTACTCAAAATTTTCATAGGGTTGTAAAGAGACTTTGGGTTGATAAATGATGAGATATCAAAATCTTAGATGCAGTTTTGCAACATTGCTACGGCATCAAGGAGCAGGAATGGCGGATGTGTAAGAAATGGCTAGAGCATTCAAGTATTGAAATACTGGAAAAATTATTCTTATTTTGAAATTGGATCATTTGCAAAGAGCAAACCTGATAGAGAAAGTACTGAAACCTATTTAAGACGCTCAATTACACAATTCTTCACGGGATTATGAATCCTCGGTGTCTCATGCACTTTTTAAATAGTGAAAAAACATGCGAGAAGACGCAAGCAAATCAAATATTAACATCTAATTCTTTTTTTGTCGTTTGAGAGTCGAGCGTTCAAATCTGACCCATTGTTTCATCTTAGTTGGATACAAATGTCATCTAACCATATAAGCCGTGAAAACATAA
>CATJCJ010000114.1 GCA_949738935.1 uncultured Eubacteriales bacterium
AATCAAAAAAAAGTTTTATTATAAAATAATATAATTTAAAATGTGTCTAAACTCAAAATATTCATAAAAAAACAGAAAGGATTGATTTTATGTCTTTACCAAAAGACCCAATAATTTTACTAAGCTATGTAAACACTCAACTAAGAAATAGTTATCCCACTCTTAATGACTTTATAAAGTCTGAAAATATAAACATCACAGACTTAACAAATAAATTAAACTCAATAAATTACTTTTACGATAAAAAAATAAATCAATTTAAATAAGGAGCAAAAAAATGATTTCAACAACAAATCTAACTGTTCGTTACGCCGAAACCGATAAAATGGGAGTAGTATATCACACAAATTATGGAATATGGTATGAAATAGCTAGAACAAAATATATAAAAGACTTGGGATATTCTTATTCTGATATGGAAAAAGCCGGAATAATGATTCCGGTTATAAATTTAAACATTAAGTATATATCTCCAACATACTATGACGACAACATAATAATTAAAACAATTGTCACAAAACTCTCTTCAGCAAAAATAGAGTTTTCCTATTACGCTTATCGAAACAATATTAAATCCCCTGTAAATACAGGCATATCCATTCATGCCTTTGTGGATAACAATATGAGATTAATAAATTTAAAAAAAATTTCCCCTAAAATATATTTATCTATAAAAGATTCAATAGATAAAGAAAATACCAATAAATTTAAGTTATAACTATTTTCTTGAATAAATATTATTCAATATGAAAAAAATAAATGCAAATATAAAAGCTATTGACAAATGTTTTTATTTATTGTATTATATTATATATGAATACTTGCTCATATATTAAAATTTATTTTAAGAGGTGATAATTATTGGAGGAAAAATCATTAAAAATAACAGGTATGACATGCAGCGCCTGTGTACGGGCTGTCGAGAGAGCTGTTTCCAAACTTGACGGAATTGAGTCTGCTACAGTCAATTTCGCTACGGAAAAACTTAATGTTATCTACTCAACAGAAAAACTTGAATTAAATGATATTATAAACGCTGTAACAAACGCCGGATATGGTGTTGATTTGCAAGAAAAAAAAGAAACGGAAAAAACTAATAAAAATAACAGTGAATTCTTAAAATTTATTATCGCTTTAGGATTTACAATTCCGCTTTTTTATATTTCAATGGGTTACATGATAGGACTTCCTGTCCCAAATTTTATTTCACCTGACGAAAATCCTTTACTATACGCTCTCACTCAAGTTATTTTAGTTATCCCTGTTATAATTGTGGGATATAAATTTTATACTATTGGGTTTAGAGCCATTTTTAAAGGCTCACCAAATATGGATACACTTATAGCTGTTGGAACATCAGCGGCTTTTTTATACAGTATTTACTCAATATATGAAATATATACAGGCAACTCTCACGCTGTTCATAACTTATATATTGAGTCTGTTGGTATGATTATTACCCTTATTCTTCTGGGAAAAACTCTTGAAGCGAGGTCAAAAGCGAAAACCAACGATGCGATAAAAAAACTTATGGGACTTGTCCCAAAAACAGCGCTTGTTATTGACGAAAATGGAAATGAAAGAGAAATCCCCGTTGATGATGTCACTGTAGGCGATATTATCGTAGTAAAACCAGGAAGTAAAATTCCCGTTGACGGAATAATTATTGACGGAAAAACGTCTGTTGATGAGTCAATGCTTACTGGTGAAAGTATGCCTGTCTCAAAAAAAGTTGGAGACAAATTAACCGGAGCAAGTATAAATAAAAACGGAACAGTTAAATTCAAAGCCGAAAAAGTTGGAAAAGATACAGCTTTAGCAGGTATTATTAAACTTGTGGAAGAAGCGCAAGGCTCAAAAGCCCCAATAGCAAAATTAGCCGATGTGGTTTCCGGTTATTTTGTACCAATTGTTGTTTTAATAGCATTGATAGCTTCAATTATATGGCATTTAAGCGGCGAGAATTTTGAGTTTTGTATAAAAATTTTTGTATCAGTTATGACAATAGCTTGTCCTTGCGCTTTAGGATTAGCGACACCAACGGCAATTATAGTTGGAACCGGAAAAGGAGCCGAATACGGAATTTTAATTAAAGGCGGAAGCGCTTTAGAGGCGGCATATAAAATTAATACTGTTATTCTTGATAAAACCGGAACAATTACAGAAGGAAAACCCGTTGTCACAGATATATTATGTTTTAATAATTACAAAGAGGAAACCCTAATTCAATATGCGGCTTCAGCGGAAAAAGGCTCAGAACATCCTCTTGCCGAGGCAATAATAAAAAAAGCAAAATCAAAAAATATTAATTTACTTGAGTTTTCTGATTTTAACGCTATTTCAGGACATGGTCTTGAATGTGTAGTAGATAATCACAAAATACTTATCGGGAACAAAAATATTATAATAAAAAATAATATCAAATCAGAATATTTTATAGATGAAGCGAATATATTTGCCCAAAGCGGAAAAACACCTATATTTATCTCTATTGACAACACGTTAGCCGGTATTTTCGCTATCGCTGATATTCTAAAAAAAGAGAGTGTTTTCGCCGTCTCAAAGCTAAAAGAAATGGGAATAGACGTTTATATGATTACAGGAGACAACAAAAAAACAGCGGAATTTGTGGCGAAACAAGTTGGAATTTCAAACGTGTTAGCTGAAGTTCTTCCAAAAGACAAAGCCGTTGAGGTTGAAAAACTCAGAAAAAAAGGAAAAATTGTAGCGATGGTAGGAGATGGAATCAATGACGCTCCCGCTTTGGCAAAAGCAGATATCGGAATCGCTATAGGAAGCGGAACAGACGTGGCCGTTGAATCCGCTGATATTGTTCTTATGAAAGATGAGGTTACAGATGTTGTAAACGCGATTTTGCTTAGCAAAAAAACAATGAAAAATATAAAAGAAAACTTATTCTGGGCATTTTTCTACAATACACTTGGAATTCCAATCGCTTGCGGCATATTATATTTATTTGGAGGTCCCTTACTCAATCCAATGATTGGAGCGGCGGCTATGAGTTTTAGTTCAGTTTCTGTTATAAGCAACGCTTTGAGGCTTAGAAAATTTACTCCAATTTCCGCAAAAAATTTACAAGTATAAAAAAGCCGCGGGCTCTGCCCGCAGCTTTTTTAATTTCTCAATTCATAATAAAAGGAGCAGCCATACCCAAAACCATAATAAGAGCCAAAAATACAGCGATAATACCAATAATAACTCTTTTCTTATCATTACCTATTCTTTTCATAAAATAATCCTCCTTAACCTGTCTTTATAATATTTTTCAAAAACCTTGTGGGCTTAACCTCTTGTTCATACCTTGATTTAACAATAGAAATAAAAAGAAGCTTCTTCGCTCTTGTTATAGCTACGTAAAAAAGTCGTCTCTCTTCTTCGATTTCATCAAAGCTTTTACTTTTCTCATAAGGAATAACACCCTCTACAGCGCTGGTAACAAACACAATATCAAACTCAAGCCCTTTCACGCTATGCATTGTTGATAAAACAACCCCATTAGGAATAATATTAGATAATTTCTTTTTTTCTTTCATCTCCGAAATAATATTTTCAGTATGGGTAAGATAATCTTCAATTTTCTCATAACCTTTTGACGATTCTTGAACTTCGTCAAGAACCTCAAAAAGGCTTTTAGGATTAATTTTTCTAAATAGAGCATATTGATTAATATAATCATCATAACCTATAACTTGTCTTATATATTTAAAAGTATCATAAACATTTTTTCCCTTAGCTGCTGATAAATTATAAATAAGCTCATTAAGTTTATCAATTTGCCAAGTTTTAATATCCTCAACTTTAAATAAATCTTTTAAAAGAGAAATTTTCTTTATTTTTTTTGCCTCAGCGAAAACAGCTTTGCTTATATATCTTTTTGGTTTGTTTATGATTCTCTCAAGAGCCACGTCATTGTCATTATTCAAAATCAAATTTAAATAAGCAAAAATATCTTTTGATATTCTATGTTCATAAATACTTGGAATTTCATCTTTAAGCTGATAAGGAATATTAAAATCCATAAAAGCGTCAACAATAGCTCGAGCTTGTATATTTGTTCTATATATGACAGCGACTTTATTCAAATCAATGTTAAAATTATCTTTATATTTTATAATTCTTCTGGCAATCTCCGAAGCTTCGCAACCAATATCATTACTTTTAATTAAAATCGGAACTTTACCATCTTTTTCAGTTCCCTTAATAATCTTTTTATATCTGTTTCTGTTACCTCTAATAACAGCGTTACCTAAATTAATAATTTGCGTCGTAGACCTATAATTAATATCAAGAACAATTTTTTCCACATTTTGAAAATCTTTCGGAAATTTCAATAAAAACTCCGGTCTTGCTCCACGAAATTTATAAATACTCTGGTCATCATCACCAACAATAAATATATTTGAATCTTTATTTGTAAGCAACTTTATACATTCATATTGAGCCTTATTTATATCTTGAAACTCAT
>CATJCJ010000115.1 GCA_949738935.1 uncultured Eubacteriales bacterium
AAAATACTGCGCTTTTAGACAGGCTTTTTTTAGATTTTAGACAGACAGGTTCTTACACCATATCAAATCGGGTCGTATATAAAAACTCTGTACCTATAATTAAAATCATCTGAAATTTTAACTGTTTAAAAAGATGGAATATCCTTTAAAGCCAACATATACAAAAAGTTATAAAAAATAAACAAAAAATATTAAATTTCATTTTATTTTTATATTTTTTTTGAGTATATTTTAGTTTTCAGATACACATTTAATGAAAGAATTTATCGGTAATTTTTTTTGTTTCAGAAATATCGTAAATATAATAGAGCCTCTCATCTATAACCTTATAATTACCAGGAAGAATCTCTGAGTTAAAATTTTTAATACCAAAATCATCAATCTGTGATATATATTTTGTAACATCGCTTACAGTAAAGTCTGTTTCAATATATTTAATACAATTGACAATAAAATCGTTTAAATTATTTTTAACAGAATCCTTTTGTAATAATTGATTAATAAATTCTTTAATAAATTCTCTTGAAACTTCCGTTCTTTGTAAGTCCTGATTTGGATAATCTTTTCTAAACCTTATTAATCCTTCAGCCTTAGAACCATCAAGAAGCTGATAACCACCATTAATATTAATATACAGATTTTGGATTGGGTCAGAGTAATACATTCCTTGTTTTGGAACCTCAAAGTAAATTCCGCCTATCGAATTGACAATATTTTTAAAACCTTTCATATTAATCTTAAAATAATAATTAATATCAACGCCAAATAGAACCTCTATCTGTTCCTTCAGAAATTTTATACCATATTTACTTTCTCCATAAGCGTTTATGGCGTTAATCTTTATCAACTTTGGAATATTTTTTCCCATACCTTTTATAATTTCTTTCTGTTCATCTGTAAAACTTATACAGGTATATCTTGGAATAGAAATAAGATTTAATTCATTTTTACTATTTACATAACTTCCAACTATAATTGTATCAGCAAATAAAGCTTCATCGTCAATGCCGACAATCATAAAATTTGTTCTGTCATCAGGTATTGGCGTTTCTGAAAAAATACTATTGTTTAGCTCTTGAAAAGTCTGACTTTCCCCTATTCCACTCCCATTTGTCAAACACATAATTCCTATTATAACAACAATTATTGTTCCGGCAATACTAACCCATAACCTAGGTTTTTTAAATCTCAAAATATTTTTCACTCTTTTACTTACAGACGATTCACCAAAAGCCAAAGGACCCAAAGAAATACATCTGCGATTTAAAGCGAAAGCGAGCAAACAAGAACCATAACTTTTCACTGAATCACTATTTCCGAAATCACTTTTTCATCACAACTCATTTCCATATCCCTATTCATATAAAAATAAGCAACTCAAACAAAAGGATTAAACCAGTACACAAAAACAATAACAGAGGCAATAATCTTAACAATATTATCATATCTTTTTATATAATACTTTTCGTGACAGAGTATATAAGAAATTTCTGGTTCTTTCAATCGAAAAGGTATATAAATTTTTGGTTTTATAAGTCCCATAACAAACGGCGTAGGTATGTTATCACATTCATAAATATTATCTTTATAAAAAACAGCTTTTCTTACAAGGATTTTTGTGCGAAAAAACAAAAACACCTCATATCCGAAAATAATTAACATTCCCACAATCCATACAACAGCAACACTAAATATCAAAATTTGCATAGGATTTATACTGCCATAAATATTTGCCGACGGAAGAAAATAATTTACAGCATTATTAACAGAAATAATACCAACATCAATAACAGGAGTTTTGGCAAAACCTATATCAGAAGGAACATATTCCAATCCGATATTTCCAATGGAGATATTTGTAAAAGCGTTAATATTAAAAAAACTAAAGATTGAGTCTATAGAAAAAGGAAAAATAAATCTCAATCCTACAATGCTCCATAGATAATAAGAATATTTTTTAGAAATTTGGGGCTTTAAATAATTATGTGTATTCAATAACTTCAGACAAATAATGCAAAGAAGATTTTTTCTACAGCATTTGACAATCCAAATGTAGAAAATCGTATTTCAAATTTATAGAAAATACCTCTGCAAGAATATTTTACCCGATAATGGGAATAATATTTATG
>CATJCJ010000116.1 GCA_949738935.1 uncultured Eubacteriales bacterium
ATAGCCGTCTTTATTTTTATCGTGCTCCATTGCCTTATGTTTCAAAAACGATTCATCCGGGAAATACTCGGATGTCAGCGGAATATTCCCGTCTGGTGGAACTTCCTTTGCATATGCCGCATCTTCCGGTAAAAACAAGGCCAATACAAAAAACAATATGCCGCCCAGTAAACGCATTTTTTTCATCAAACTATTTCCTCCCTCCGCTTTTTACATGTTCTTTTTTATGGTATTGGCTGGATGTCCTTGCAAGCATCCAGCCAGCTACCTATAAAACTTCCATATTACGTTTACGAATACAGCTTCTCAAAACGTAATGGATAAACAAAAATCTTATTACATGGTTCCTATAATATATTAATACGAAAACACAGGCTCCAAAACTGGGGCTGTCTATGAAGTAGCGGCTCTGTAATAGCCCATATAATCATCATAATGGATCAGCGATACATTTTCCTGCTGCTTGATTATTTCTGCTGTTGGTGTATTGCTCGTTTTCTTTGCTGAAATACTTCCAAGAAACGCCTTTGTACATTTCAAGGCCGCATTTAAACGTTCGCGACAGAATTTTACGTTATCCTCATACCGATGATTAAAGTTACTTATAGAGGGATTTGCATAATTTTTTAAATTTACAAAAGCTAATCTACCACCATTGTAAGAATTCTTTAAACCGGTCCAATTTTCAAAATCTTTCATATCTAAAGAAGATTTAAAGTCAGAGGAATTGTTACTCTCGATAAATCCTTTTGTATTTTTTGGATCCTCTGCATTCTTGATCGCATACGCAGGCACCAATGTCCGATGTGCATAGATATCACCAATCATATGACATGCAAAACCTGCAACCAGATATTTTTTCTTCGCATTGGTAGAATTATATCCTTTGTTAGTGACATCCTTATCTCCTTCCACCAGTTCTGCACATGCTCCCAACAAATTTTCGGTATTAAAAACCTTTATCTTTTCCGGATCGTTTCCCTCATTTTCCACGTTCTGTAAAACTTCATCTGTATCACAGTTCAGGGAAGCTAGCGCCGCTTTCGTTGCAGCCTTCGCATCCAATCCCTTGTTCGTATAGTTCGCAAACTTCCACACCGCGTACAGATTCAGCGGATATGCACCCAGACCATGCAAGCCACCATA
>CATJCJ010000117.1 GCA_949738935.1 uncultured Eubacteriales bacterium
GGAAACCGGGGAGAAGCCCTGTCCGGCGCAACTTTTGCGACCTCGCTTTTCCGCAGGGTGAGGAACTTATTTCCCATATAGACATTCTGCGCCGCATCCTCTTGCGCAAGCGCAGTGACCTTTTCCCGGAGGGAGTCTGTCAGCTTCCATTCTTTCTTGGATGATGCTTTTGCTGTTGCCGTGTTATTTACTTGATGGCTTTTTGCTATTCCTGTAATATCCATTTCAATCTCCTTCACTGCTCCCCGGAAAATCGGGCATCTATGAACACAACGCCCCTAAAAGGAACTTGTATCTTTCCGTTTCTTTTTTTATATCTTCAGTAGTGACACCGTAATACAAATATATCTTTTTAGACAGTTCCCTTAACTGTTTCATGGTTTTCTTCTCCCCGCTGAATGAACAGTCAAGCACCTGCCAGACTGTTTCCACCCCTATCCGCATACGGTCATTCTCTGCCCATTTGATCTCATATATGTGGAAATCCATAGGAAAAATATCATCCGCAATTTCCGCCGCCCTATCACACCGCTCCTGAATCTTCCCACAAAATGCTTTCAATTCTTCAACATCCTCTCCATCCGGCGGCTCCAAGTCCATCAGTTCTCCCAACAAATCCGGGCGATGGCGCATGATAAGGGATGCTTTTAAGCTGTTCCTCTGTTCCAGATAATTATGGGATTGTTGTGAAACTTCTACAGCACCGTACTCCCGTTTCAGCCATTCCACAACTTCCTCCAGCGTATGGGGATTCGCAGTGATCCTCCTTTTTATCCTGTTCCTCTTTATTTTGCGGAAATAATTCTGTATGCGTGTTGTAAGATTTACCTTACCGCCTTTTCCTACAATAAAAATACTTGTCGGTCCGTCTGCTCCGCCTATAATGGATACACTGCCTGCTCCCTTACCCATGTCTACATCTCCTATTCCTGCTCCCCGATTTCCCTATCCACCGGAAATCGGGAAAGCCTACCCTGTCCTCCTGTGCCTTATCGCTAATCAGTTCCCCTTTTCCATAATTGAAAGCCACTCCTTATACTCCGAGAGTGGATTCATGGATACAGCTTTCTTGATATAATGCAAAGCAAGCTGATGGGAGCCCGGCGGTGTCAAAGGCGTAAACACATAATATGCTGTCAAAAAACTCAGATGCGCCGCCCTAACGGTATCCCCGCTTTCTTCATAATAGTGTAATGATGCCAGTAAAATGAAAAAGAGATTGCTTTTATCAAAGTCAGACGCAGAAGCATAGAAATCGTCCAAATCCCCACTGCCCATTTCCATCACGATACCTTTTTCGATAACCGGCTCTGAAAAATCAATCCTTATACCCATATCCACTATCCCCCATGATGCCTTGTCAACAATATACAGCAAGAACTTTCCCTGTCTTAATTCCCGTTATCTCCATGTCAAAAATATCCTTTCTACAGCATATTGAAGATATGATACTGCGGAAATTCGTCCCTTCACTAAATCCCGAAATGTATCATAAACTTGTTCCTGTTAATCGCATCATTTACTTTATCCGCTAATTCCCTCAGATGAATATCCTTGTTGATTCGCCTGTCTGACAACACGATTTCTTGAAAACCCGATAAGGACTCAGGCGGTATCAATGTGATTCCCCACCTCGCAAGTCCAAATTCAGGACGGTCAAGGCTATGGAAATAAGTCTTTAACAGAACCAGTTTATCCCACCAGTCATCTATATAAGCATCATCAATACATATACACTGATATTTCTCTGGAGTATAGGAATACTCCTGCGTTTCCCCTATATCCTCAATTATACCAAATTCTGCTGTCAGCATATCTACCTGTCCCCTTATCAAGGCATCTTCCCCTACAGCAAGTGCCTATGTATTTGCCATCCTGTTCTGCCCGCTGTCATATCAAATTCCGATAAAGGTCAATCAGGAGGCAGGCACCCTTTCGGGTTCACTATGCCGGTCACATCATAATATTCATCGCTGTACTGTATCCTACTGTCATCAAAGCCCTTTTGCACGGATTTGACATATTCAAATGGATTCTCCATCGGCAATAAACCCAATCTTTGTTGAAGCAGGTTTCCTGCTGCTTCCTGCTCCTGTGTCAAAATCATTTTTTCCTTCGCAATGTATTCGTCAAACTGTTCTCTGTTCATCCATACAATTTGCTCCACTGGATTGGCAGTGCCGCAAGCCAAAACCAGACGGATAAAATCTTCAAAATTTGCTGCCAGCGGATAAACATTTCGATCTGCACAGCTTTCTGGATTACAGGCAAATACCATCTCTCCATACTCTGGTAAAAAACAATACAGAATACACCCTTCAAATCCTATTGACTCTGCATTGACAGGATAACAAAAGTATGGGGTAGTAATAACTCCTGGTTCTAAACCTAAAAGCCCTTTATCGATGGACAGTGCCATATATTTTTCGTAAACTGTTCCCATCAATGCACCTCCGTGAATTTCAAATCTTTATTTATAAGCAGTTTTCCAGCTTCTCTAAAAATGCAACATAAAACTCTCTTTCTTTGATCTGGGCCTGTTGGACTTCTATGCTCTTTGGAACATATGCTCTTGGATGATCCAAGTCATAAAGCGCCTGCTCCGTTGCCCGGATAGCAGATTCCACTGTACTTCCCAAAATATCCAGATTCTCCGTTTCCCCTTTCAGTATTTTGTTACATCTCTGTACCATCATCTGTGATATATGGCTCATCATTCCGTTGCCCCGGATTCCCAGGCCATTCGCATTTACTTCTTTTGCCGCTTCCATCCATGCATCCTTTACATCCTGCGGGGCATTGGGGCCAACCATATCAAAGGCTTTTTCATCATGATCTTTTGTTTTATCCTGTTCCGCCTTTTCCGCTATTGTCTCCATAAATCCCACAGCCACGGCTTCCGCACTTTTTTCTGCCTTTCTCGCCGTGTACCCTATCACCGGATATCCTGTTGTTCCTATTCCATTTACGCTCATTTTTCAAGTCCTCCATTATTGTCATTTTTATTGCGGCTCATCTGTCATTCAGAGCCGCACCTGCTCTCTCGTAATAAGTCCGAGCAGTTTATTCCTTCATGTAAACATACAGCCTAACTTCCCCTGTCAAACTTCATGACCAACACCTCCCTTCTGCTTATAACACGAGACAGCCCTCAAAAAAGTTTCATACACCCCCTCTATCGTTCAGA
>CATJCJ010000118.1 GCA_949738935.1 uncultured Eubacteriales bacterium
AAAATATATAATATAAATTTCAATTTTAATTAAGCGTTCTTGAAAATTTTTTAATTAAACTTTCAAGAACGCAAATAAGACTAAGCAGATACGCCCTTGCTGTATGGGTTTCTCTGTTTAGTCTTATTATATATGAGTCGAACGTGATGGTTGTATCACGTTTGCTGTTATTATTGAGTTTTTCAAGTTTATCTTCAAGATTTTTTTTAGTTGCCTCAAGCTGTTTTACGGTAAATTCCTGACCTGACACCGCTTTTGCGCTTTCAATAAACTCGATTGTTTCGTCAATTTCATTTTGAATATAATCAATTTGACGTTCTTGTGATAATGGTATTTTTTCAAGCTGTGTATGGGAAATTATTATAGCGTCATAATTTCCTGTTGCTATCCTTGAGCAAAATCTTTCACGATTATCCTTTGAGAAATCTTTTTCATTTGGAACAAGAATATTTGCTGTTGGGTAGAGCTGCAAAAACTCATTTGCGAATTGATTTACAATATGTTTAGGAACAACAAGCATTGATTTTGTGCAAAGTCCAAGCCTTTTGCTTTCCATAGCGCTCGCTACCATCTCGAACGTTTTTCCGGCGCCCATAGTATGAGCAAGAAGAGTATTACCGCCATATAAAGTGTGCGCTATTGCGTCAATTTGATGTTTACGCAGTTTTATCTCAGGATTTATTCCTCCGAAAGTAATATGAGAACCGTCATATTCACGAGGTCTTACAGAATTGAAATTGTCATTGTAAATTCTGCATAAATCTTCTGTTCTTTCCGGGTCGTTAAAAATCCATTCCTCAAATTTATTTTTGATAATACTTTGTTTTTCTTGTGCGAGTAATGTTTCTTTTTGATTTAAAACGGCTTTCTTTTTGCCTTCAGCGTCTTCAATATAGTCCATAACTTTGACAGGTTTCATATTAAGGGTTTCCTCAATAATTTTATATGCGTTCATTCTTTTTGTACCGTAAGTCTGAGTAACATTTAAGTTGTTTCTGTCGGCTGTTTTATTGCTTATGCCGAAAGTTGCAGTATGTTTATCATAAGAAAGCGTAATTGTATTTCTGTTTCCTCCGGAGCCGCTTTCAAATGGGTTTCCCGTTTTCCATTCATAATCGGAACGGCAAATATTAGATGTGCCAAGCAGTTCATAAATAAACTGTTCATAATAC
>CATJCJ010000119.1 GCA_949738935.1 uncultured Eubacteriales bacterium
CGAATTGATTATTGAGTGTGACAAAAGGGTATCGCTTGAGGCGATATGTGAGCAAATGGGAAGAACCCCGCCGTGGGCTGAGGGGTTACTGCTCAGAGCAGACGGGTTTGAATGTGAATTTTACAGAAAGGACTGATATAATGAACATTCATTATGAATTAGAACAATTGAAAAATGAAATATCAAGGTATGAATACAAAACTATAGTCAGACTAATGAAATCCGGAAATTATAAGGACACTGTAAAAAACATAGAGAGGCTGAAAATTAATGAAAAGATTAAAAATTGAATACGAAACGGGTTATCTGGAATTTGATGTTGAAGCTCTTTTTCCGTTCAGGAGAGGGAAAGATAAAAAAATTTTTAAGCTTATAAATATGTATTGCCAAAGGCAAGCCAAGCGGGAACTTTTTCACTGGCTTTTGTTTAAAGTTGATGAATACAATAGTGAGTGTGAGTTATTTATAAGCAAAGTAAGACTTTATGAGCCTGGGTCAAGAGCATATAGGGCTTGTAAAACAGAATTGAAAAAACTTGAAATTATTTATAAAAGATTCGTAAGAAATCTTGAATTATTGGAGATGGACTGAGTGATTAAAATTGATAATATGGACTTTTGGGGATTTGAACACGCTGTAAGAGGTATGAGAAATCCTATGAGCGGCTGGAATAAGAGTGATAGTTTTTGGTGTAGAGGAGATGATGTAACTGATGAGCGTTGTGAAGTTTGTATATATTATAAAAGTTTTAGAGGAAAAGATAAAGTATGCTGGAAAGACTGGTTAGACGGTACTGGATATATTCTTGGTAAAGAAGATTTAGAGCTTATGCGAAAACTTATAAAGGCGGGAAGCTCACACAGAAAATTTCTAAGACAGCTTTTCGTTTCTATGGACATTACAGCACCGCTTTACTGGTGGAAAGAATTTGATACATATAAAGTGGGGACAGCCGCTAATAGCTGTTCAACAGTGCATTCCATTCGCAAAAAAGAGTTTACTATTGAGGATTTTAGCGTAGAACATCTTAATTCCGATGTACTTGAAAATCCATTTAAATCTATTATAGACTGTTTAAATTTTTTTAGAGAACAGTGTCTTAACAGTAAAGATAAAGATGACTGGTGGCAAATAATACAGCTTCTTCCATCAAGCTACAATCAGAGACGAACTGTTACTATAAGTTATGAAAATATATTTAACATTATTGAACAAAGAAAAAACCACAAATTAGACGAGTGGCATATGTTTATAACAGCTCTTAAAAATCTGCCGTATGTCGATAAGTTGTTTATTTGTAAGGAGGAATGATTTATGGGTGGGAAAGAGCCGGTAATGGCTCAAAAATGGGATATATGCAATGACATTTTAAATATATTCAGAAAACTTAAAGGTCATAAATTACGGCCTAAAACAGATAATCCTTATAATGGTCAGGGGGTTTAAAATGGCGTATACGGATTGGACAGCGGTCGGGGTGGTGTTTGTGATTGTGTTTATGATTAGATTGTATGTGAAAGGAGACGGAAATAAATGAGAAAAATATTATTCAGAGGTAAACGAGTTGATAACGGCGAGTGGGCTGAGGGGTATTTTATTGAACAGGATACACCTGAATATCATGTTTATATCGTTAAGTTGTTTGAGGGAGAAGATACGGGCAAAGGTATTGATATAATTAAGTCTGATATTGTGGAGGTTATTCCTGAAACGGTCGGACAGTATACAGGGTGTACAGATGAGGAAAGAAATAAGATTTTTGAGGGTGATTTAATAAGAAATCTTGAGGAATATGATGATGTTTCGGTTGTAAAATACAGTGACGGAGAATTTGTATTACAATGGAAAGACAGCTATGATGATAACTTGTCAGAATATTCGGCAAGCGGTTTTTTATTTGATTTGTTAAAGGTTGGAAATATTTATGATAATGCTGAGTTAGTGGGGGCGGAATAATGAATTTAACAAGAGCGCAGGCTATTGAGGAACATCGTAAAATGTGGCATTGGATAGCGGCTAAAATAGCTGCGGAACAAAAAATTTTTAAACCAGAGGATTATTTGAAAAAATTTTATCCCAACAAACATATCTATTTGAATAGTTTTTGTTGTGAATATGCTAATCCGATTGTTAATGAAAATTGTAATAGGTGTCCTATTAATTGGAAAAGCACCGCTGATAGATATATGTGCGGAAATAAAGACAATATTACAGCCGGAAAAGGTTTTTTAGACCGATGGATTAAATCAGCCGGCTATGGAGATTATTTTATGGCCTCACATTACGCAACAATAATAGCGGAACTCCCTCAAAGAAACATAAAAACAGAAAAAACAACTAATACCGAAAAGCCGCCGATTGGCGTAAAGCCTTATTATATTGCGTCGTGTGAAAGAATTAATGATCTGGCAGAGGCTATACAAAGGTATTCAGCAACAAGCAAATATAAGGTTATAAAACTTTGGGCCGAAGAGGTTATCTGTCACTGCGATTTATTGGAAAAAATGTGTGAACAGAAGGCTGATAGCTTATGAAAATATCAGTGGGTAACTCAAGAATGGATAAACATTGGAATTTAGAGGAGTTAAGCGTTGACGAGTTTTCTAAAAAACTGTCGCAGACCAAAAGAACCGCCGAGACTGTAGAGCAATTTAAGAAAATGACAAAGGCGCAGCAGGATAATATCAAAGATGTGGGCGGCTTTGTAGCGGGTATGCTTAAAGGCGGCAGACGAAAGAAAGACACTGTTATAAGCCGTTCGGCGATAACGCTTGACGCTGATTACGCTCCTTTGGACTTTCCCGATATGATAGAGATGTTTTGTGATTTCAGGTGTGTTATATACTCAACCCATAAACACACGGCGGAAAAGCCAAGATTAAGGCTTATTATACCTCTTTTGCGAGAGGTTACGCCTGACGAGTATATAGCCGTTTCGAGAAAGATAGCCGAGGAAATAGGTATAGAATATTTTGACGATACAACCTATGAGCCAAGCAGATTAATGTATTGGGCGAGTACGTCAGCGGACGGTGAGTTTGTATTTAAAGATATTGACGGGGTTATTTTAGACCCTGATAAGGTTTTAGCGAAGTATAAAGATTGGAGAAACGCGGCGGAGCTTCCTGTTTCAAACAGACAGGAGAAAATAGTTCAAAGAGAGATAAAAAATCAAGCTGACCCACTTGAAAAGAAAGGCATTATAGGAGCGTTCTGCCGTACTTATACAGTTACGGAGGCTATTGACAGGTTTATATCGGATATATACAAGCCGTCCGCTATGGACGGAAGATATGACTATATTCCAGCTGATTCAAGTGCGGGTGTGGTTATTTATGACGATAAATTCGCTTATTCACATCACGCCACAGACCCAGCTTGCGGTAAGCTGATGAACGCCTTTGACGTTGTAAGGCTTCATAAATTCGGTGGGCTTGACAGCAGAGCGAATGAGGACACAGAGCCTAATAAGCTGCCGTCGTTTAAAGCTATGCAGGAGTTTGCGGCAGATGATGATAATGTAAAATCACAGCTTGCAAGGGAACGTGAGGAACAAGCAAAAGAGGATTTTAAGGTTACTGACGACTGGCAGAAAAACCTTGAAATTGACAAAAAAGGAAATGTGAAAGATACCCTTGATAATATTGTGGCTATTATTCGTCACGATGAAGGGTTGAAAAATATAGCTTTTAACAAGCACCGCGACGGTATAGACGCAAGGGGCGGACTTCCGTGGGAGCAGATAAAAAGCGGGTGGAGTGATTCTGATTACGCCTCTATAAAAGTGTATTTAAGTCATAAGTACGACGTTTATTCACCAACAAAGACTAAGGACGCAATACTTGCGGTTGCGTCTGAACGGGCATATCACCCAATACAAGAATATCTTGACGGTTTGCCTGAATGGGACGGTGTACATAGGGTTGAAACTTTGCTTGTGGATTACTTTGGTGCTGAGGATAATTCATATACAAGAGCGGTAATACGAAAAACTATGTGCGCCGCCGTAGCAAGAATTTACAACCCAGGGACTAAGTTTGACAGCGTGCTTATTTTAAACGGGCCGCAAGGAATCGGAAAAGGTACGTTCTTCGCAAAGCTTGCGGGTGAGTGGTTTTCCGATAGTTTAGCTCTTACAGATATGAAAGATAAGTCCGGTCCTGAAAAATTACAGGGTTATTGGATTTTAGAGCTTGGCGAGCTTGCGGGAATGAAAAAAGCGGATGTTGAAACAGTAAAATCGTTTATTACAAGAACTGATGACAAATACAGAGCAAGCTACGGAGTAAATGTCGAAAACCACCCGAGGCAATGCGTTATTGTGGGTTCTACCAATGCCGAAAGCGGGTTTTTAAGGGATATAACAGGCAACAGAAGATTCTGGCCCGTTAAGATAAGCGGCGATTCAAAAAAGAAGTCTTGGCAGATAACAGATGAGGAAGTTAAGCAAATATGGGCTGAAACTCTTGTTTTATACAAAAAAGGTGAAAAGCTGTATCTTGAGGGCGAGGA
>CATJCJ010000120.1 GCA_949738935.1 uncultured Eubacteriales bacterium
ACATTTTAACACAAAATAATTAAAAAGGACAGAGTTAATTTTTTTTATGTGTGAGAAGTGTCAATAGGTCTATTTTATCGCTGATTTTACGAGTTCTTTTAGTGATGATATTTTGAAGCATTGGGTGAAAAGCAGGAATAAAATGTAAAATAAGCCTACTATTATAATCGCTGACGGTACGGAAATGAGTTTGTTTATTTGAATTAAATATTTAGAGTATATGGCTTTTGATACCACACAACCGCAGGTTATACAAAATGACGGTTTTAACAGCCATAATGAGAAATTTAATTTTAGTCCTGTTTTTCTCATTACTTTTCTTATACATATAAAACTGACTGTCAGCAAGCTTATTAGCCACCCAAATATAAACGCGTATATTCCGTATTTTGGAATTAAAAAATATATAAAACTTATGTTTATAAGTGAGCTGAGCAGGCTTGTTTTGAATATAAAAACTTGCTCCCCAAGACCGTTTAGGATTCCTGAAAATGTTACCTGCAAATATGTGAACGGACAAGATATTCCTATTAAAAATAAAAGAGTTCCAAGTTCATAGCGATTATATATTAGCTCGCATATTTCATTTGGATATGTAATGAATAATCCACACGTTCCAATGCCTATTATTGATGTGAAACTCATTGATTTTTTTAAAGCTGTTATTATTCGGGAGTTATTGTTTTTTGCCGCCGCCTCGGAAATCGCTGGAAGTAATGTTGTTGAAAGCGCTGTCAAAATTGAGGAGGGAAACATTATTAACGGCATTACCATTCCTGAGAGTTCACCATATAACGCCATTGAGTCTTTTTGGGTTAAGCCGAATTCCTGTAGTTTTTGGGGAATTAATATATTTTCTATTGTTGATAAAAATGAGCCTGTCATTCTATTCGCGGTTAATGGAATCGCTATTGCTAAAATGGTTCCGTATACAAGTTTTATATTCATTGTTGGTTTTGAGTATAAATTTTTTTCTCGTTTGAAGTGCCTGTGGGAAATATATACATATACAAATGACGCTATCTCGCCAAGACACATTCCTGTTATCGCTGCCGCCGAGGCGAATTCTACCCCTTTTGGTATTAATATTCCTGAAAGAAAAAATATCGCCGCCATTCTTACGCTTTGCTCAAAAACCTGGCTTATCGCCGGGGTTAGTGTTTCTCGCAGACCGAAAAACCAACCTCTTATACAAGAAGCCGCTGCCATAAACGGAAAACAAAAACATATTAATTTTAATGATAATATGGCTCGGGCGTCTTTTAGAAATATTATACATATTTTTTCCGAGAAAAGATATATTGTTACGCTTAGTATACTCGCTATCAAAGAGGATATAATTATTGAGTGAAATAGTATTCGGTTTATATTTCCGTACTTATTTGAGGCGTTCTCTCTGGCTGTCAGTTTTGATATTGTCGTTGATATTCCGGAAGATGATATACTCCAGACAAGCATATAGATTGGGACTATAAGCTGATATAATCCCATTCCCTCAGCTCCTATTGTGTTGGACATATATACCCGGTATACAAATCCTAATATTCTTGTTATTATTCCGGCTAGTGTGAGTATTAACGCTCCTTTTGCTATACTTTTTGTTTTCATTATTGTGAGCTCTCCTTTGCCATATAGTAAAAGTTTATTAGGACAAAAGAATATGTATGTGTAAAATTTTTAATAAAAAAGCGGAAATCAAAAATTATGTTTTGATTTCCGCTTTGTATTGAAAAATCCAAAACGAAAATTAAAAATTATGTTTTGATTTTCGTTTATAGAAATTCGTAAAATTTTTAACGCAAATCAATAAAAAATCTTTTAATGATATCAAATTTTTTAAAATTTGTCTGTTCATTTTTTTATTGATTTGATATAAATGATTTATAATAGATTATATAAGAATTTTATGATTTATTTTGAGGATGGAGTTTGATTTTTTTGGGCCATTTCTTTTTCTTGGGCCTCTATCATTTTTTTAACCATATATCCGCCTACATAACCATTCTGCGCGGATGTTAAGTCTCCGTTATAACCTTGTTTTAAAGGTACTCCGATTTCGTTCGCTACCTCATATTTAAACTGATCCAGTGCGGCTCTCGCCTCCGGAACTGTCGCTCTGTTTGAACCTGAACTATTACTGTTTGACATAATAAATACCTCCTAATATTTTAATTAATTTTATTTTTTGATTTTTATATTTGTTTTTTATATAGCAGCTTTGAGCTACAGTAATTATTATGCCGCTCTATTAATTTTTTAATCATAGTAATTTTTTCTTTTAAATATATATGTTGTAAATTGTCATTAAATATGATAAAATATAAAAAATGTATTGATGTTTATGGTTCCCTTGAAAGGAATGTATTTATGAATATAAAAAAACATATACTTATTGTTGATGATGTTATTACAAATCTTAAATATATTTGTGAGATTTTGAAGGGCAAGTTTGATTTGGCTTTGTGCAGGTCTGGAAAAGAGGCTTTGGCTTATTTGAGAGAACATACTACGGACCTTGTCCTTCTTGATATTAATTTGCCTGAGATGAATGGTTTTGATATTATGAGAAGACTTAAACGGGATAAAAGAACTTCAGATATACCTGTTATTTTTATCACTATGGACAGTGATAAAAATAAGGAAATTGAGGGACTTGAACTTGGCGCTTCTGATTTTATTATAAGACCTTTTGACGCTAAGGTTATCTCAAGGAGAATTGACCACGCTATTGAGGAAGCCGAGCTTAAACGCCAGCTTGAAAGCCAGATTAAAAATAAAACCAAACAGCTTGAGGAAACAGCTTTTAAAGCTATGAGTGTTATTGTTGAGGCTGTTGACTTAAAAGGGAAATATAGCGCGGGGCATTCGGTTCGAGTCGCTAAATGCGCGGGATGGATTGCGAGAAAACTTGGCTGGAATGAAAAAGATGTTTCTAATATTTATTTTGTTGCTCTTTTGCACGATATTGGAAATATATGTATATCTGATGAGACTATAGGCAAGCCGTCAAAACTTACTGACGAAGAGTTTGAGGAAGTTAAAAAGCACCCCTTTTTTGGAAGTGATATATTGAAAGAGGTTACCTCTATTAAAGGAGTCGCTGACGGAGCTATGTATCATCATGAAAGATTTGACGGAAAAGGATATAATTATGGACTTAAGGGATATGAAATTCCTATTATCGCTAGGATTATTAATGTAGCTGACGCTTATGACGCTATGACAGGAGAACGAGTATATCGCGAGAGTGTTGATATTGATACTGTTAAGGCTGAGTTTGAAAAAGGAAAAGGAGCTCAGTTTGACCCCGCTGTTGTTGACGCCATGCTTGAGCTTATTGATGAGGGTATTGATTTTAGTGAGGACTTTGAGATAAGTGACGATATTGATTCTAAAAATCTCGCTGAGGAAAGTACAAAACTTCTTAAAACAATTTTGGAAAAATATACTGACGTTATCAAGGTTGACGCTCAAAAGGATTCGCTTACGGGAGCTTGGAACAGAAAGTACACCGAAAACAGGGTTAATTTTTATCTTGGGGATAAAGCCTCAGGCGGAGCTTTATTTATGATGGATATGGATAATTTTAAGGGCATTAATGATACTTTTGGTCATGGTGTTGGGGATAGAATGCTTGTTATGTTTGCCGATATATTGAAAAGTCTTATTCGTGAAACGGATATTTTATGCAGAATAGGCGGGGATGAGTTTATTATATTTTTTAAGGGAAGAGCGCTTAGAGAGGATATCGCCAATAAGGCTAAGGCTGTTCTTAATAAAATATCAGAGAAACTTATTATACCTGAAACAGACAAAAAGGTTAATGTGTCTATCGGTATTTCTGTTTCGGGAGAAAATGGAAATGATTTCGCCACATTATATAATAACGCTGACAAAGCTTTGTATTATGTAAAACAAAACGGTAAGGGCAGTTATCATTTCTTCAGTGAGGAAAATGATGAACCTGAAATTAAAACAGAAACAAAAATTGATATTGAGTATGTTAGGGATTTTCTTAAGGAAAAGGACTTTAAAAATGGTGTGTACCAAGTTGAGTATGAGGGTTTTCAGAAAATTTATCGCTTTCTTGACAGGACTATTTCCAGAACAAAACAGGTTGTTCAGCTTTTGCTTTTTACATTGACTGACCAAAATGGCGGTGTTCCAAATTTTAAAGATAATGATGAGGTTTTGGCTTTGACTGAGAAAGCTATAAGTGTTTCTCTTAGAAGAGGCGACGTCTCAACAAGTTATAATAAAAGCAGGTTTATTGTTATACTTATGGACGCTACCCATGAATCGGGACTTATTGTCGCTGAGAGAATAGTTAATAATTTTTATTCACTTTATGATAAGGGAAATATTATATTACATTATGATATTCAGGAAATGCAAAATAATGAGGATAAAAATTGAGGGTTATAGTCAATCAACTTGAAAATGAAAAAAAGGAGGCGAGGCAAAAATTATTTTCACAAGGAGACGGAAGGCAGGCGTAGTCGAAAGCCTACGTCAACT
>CATJCJ010000121.1 GCA_949738935.1 uncultured Eubacteriales bacterium
GATTATTTAATAAAATTGCTTGATATATATGGAAATCCAAGTTCACATAATTCATTAGGAGAAAAGGCAAAAAAAGTTTTATCTGATACAAGAAAAAAGGTAGCAAATTTTATAAATTCAGATCCAAGTAATATTTATTTTACATGTAGTGGGTCTGCCAGTAATACTTTAGGAGTAAAAGGTTTTATTTCAAAATATAACTGTAATATTTTTTATTCGCCAATTGTTCATAAATCTATATCCAAAATTATGGATGACGTTTCTGCAACCGCATTGACTGTTGATGCTTGTGGGCTAATTGATTTAAATGATTTAGAACGAAAAATTGTTGGTACAAAACCTTTTGTTATTATTGACTATGCAAATTCTGAAATTGGAACTATACAGGATATCAAAAAAATAATTGATATTGTACATTTTTATAAAGGCATTATTTATCTTGACTGCACAGGAAGCATACCCACCATACCTTTAGATGTTAAATTTTTAGATGTGGATATTTGTGGATTTTCAAGTCACAAATTAGGGGCTTTAAAAGGATGCGGTGTTTTATATAAGAAATATAATATACGGCTTGAACCCATTATATATGGTACTCAGGAAAACGGATTAATAGGTGGTACTGAAAATGTATTATCTATTGCTTCTTTGGGAAAAGTTATCGAAAGCTATGACTACACATCTGTTTCACATGTCTATAGAGATTTTATATACAATTATATAATTACCAACATTCCTAATAGCTATTTAGTAGGTGCTTCTATCGAATCAGGGAATAGGCTACCTCATAATTTGTATATTTGTTTCAGAGGAATTGAAAGTGAATCTTTAATGATTTTGTTAGATATGAATGGAATTCAGGTATCTACTGGGTCAGCGTGTAGTAGTGGAAGTTTGTCACCATCTGATACTTTATTGTCCATTGGAATGGATGCACATGACTTACATAGTTGTATACGCATAACTCTTAGCGGGAATGAAACTAAAACTGAAATAGACTATACATGTAAAAAAATAAAACAATGTGTAGAAACTCTCAGGGATATAAATAAAAATATAATTATTTAGGAGGAACTTTATATGTCAGAAGTATTAAGTGGAATTGATTGGAATCAGGTTATTTATACTATATGGACTGTAGTGTTGTTACCAGTAATTACATATATTGGCGCACAAATTAATGATTATGCAAAGGCGAAAAAAATAGATAAATATACAGAGATTTTATATAAGAATGCTTCAAATGCTGTAAAAGATGTTTATGAAACTGTAGTAAGAGATATAAAAGGCACAGATGATTGGAACGATAAATCAAAAAAGTATGTCAAGGAGTTGGCTAAAACCAAAACCCTTAACGCATTAACTACATCTGCTTACCAAATATTAAAAGCCGCAAATAAAGATTTCGACAAGTATATTGACAGCCTTATTGAAACAGCACTTTATGACTTGAAGCGAGAATATTTTTAATATATAAGGAATGATTGAAATGGACTCAATAGCCAATTTAATTACCATAGATTATTCTTCCCTTTTTATAGCTACATTTACTGTCCTTCTTGGTATAAAAGCTATTGTATCTATTTTTGAATGGATAATTAGTAAGTTAGGACTTGAAACCAAGTGGATGCGAAAAAGGCGAGAAGAACATGAACTGTTAGTGAAAACATCTCAGGGTCTTACTGAATTGCAAAAGAGACATGAAAAAGATATGGAAAAATCTGATATACGAGATGAAAAAATTTCAAATGATATTGAAAAGCTTACTGAAATGATTGTAGATAAAGTAATTAATGATATGCGTTGGGAAATAAACAGCTTCGCCACAAAAGTTTCTGAAGGAAAACCATGTAATAAAGACAGTTTCAAACACTGTATTCATACTTATGAAAAATATGAGAAAATACTTGAAGAAAATAATTTAGAAAATGGTGAAGTTGAACTATCAATGGATTTAATTAATGAAACATACAAATATAAATTAAAAAATGGATTTTAATTTACCATTACTTACCTGTATATTATGCTGATAAAAATATGTTAACACATCAATGTAAATATTTATTACAGGAAGGTGAAGGTGTAAATGATGGACGACTATTATTTTAAATTAGTCTGTTTAGATGATAATAATCCATTCGGATGTCCTATACTTGCTACTCAATGTGTAGAAACTCTTGAAGACGTACATAATTATGTAATAGAACACATCGAAGAACACGCATTCAAGGAACCTAAATGGATATTAATAGCTATAAGAAAGGATCATACGATTCACAATTTTACAAAATAACATTCGACAGGACTTGAAATAAGTCCTGTTTTTTATTATTTTTAAATTTTTATCGAAAGGACAAAAAACATAGATACGATATTTTGTAGTTTAGACCAAAGCACAAAATTAACAGGTTGGTGCATTTGGGTAAATGGAAAATATAAAACAAGCGGTATTATAGATTGCACAAAAATAAAGGATATTTCTGAACGTTTTAATATTATGGCTAGAAACATTATTTCTTTTTTATCCACTTACTCTCTCACTGTTGTTTATATAGAAGATACTGCATTGCAACGAAATGTAAAGACACTAAAAGAATTATCTCAACTCCAAGGTGTCATTATAGGATATTGTATTGCTCAGAATATAGATATACATACTATTACCCCAGGTGAATGGAGAAAACAGCTAGGATTTAAACAAGGTTCTGGAGTTAAACGCCAAGATTTAAAAAAGCAATGTTTTAGATGGGTAAAAGAGAATCTTGAGTTAGAAAAACCTGAAGATGAAGTAGAAGCTATAGGTATAGGGGCAGCTGTATTGAAAATGTTTCAGAATGTCAATTAATAAGAAGGTGTAAATAATTTACTCACATGAAGTATCAAATATAATGATTCAACATGACTATTCTCTCCCATCGTCCCTCTACATAAATATAATGCAATCTTCTCCGCAAATCAATCATACGAAATACAATCCGTATGGAAATTATTACGAATCATGGGATGATCGGGGAATATATTGGAAATATACTGTATATAGATAAAAATATTTTATTTTTTTATCATACTACTTTACATCCATCTTAATGAATGGTATCTTTAATATATATTAATAAAGGAGGTCATTGAGATGGCAAGAAGAAAAGTAGAAGAAAAAAACTATGATGAATTAATTCAATTATCAGAAGAAAGAATTGAAAAATTGAAAACAGATTTAAAAGCTGAAAAAGCAAATTTAAAACAATTGCAAAAAGATCAAATCCGTTATGAGGCATACGAAGAACAACAAAAGAAGGATGAAGAAATCCAAAAGACCGCAGAATTGCTCGTAACATCTGGAAAGAGTTTAGAAGAAATCGAAAAATTTTTGCAAGGATAATATGAAATTGATAATTATTTGAGAATCTATTCCGTCAGGTATAGATTCTTTTTTTATTATATTTAAAACGGAGGATATTTTATGACAAAGAAAAATATTAAAGTAAAGGATTCCATTACACTTGAAAATAAAGTTATTATTACAGAATATCTAGCTGACAGCTATTTTTCTGAAGATGAATACGGTGCTATTCAGTATACTCCATATAATTTTGACCCTGCACTTGTAACAGCATTTTTTCTTTACTGTGTTGAAGGTGTAGAATTTGATAGAAAAGAAATTGAAAAAGATTCATCTAATAATGAATTTACTGATGACGATTTTGTCGGTTTAGAAAATGTATATGAAGCTGTAAGCTCCGATGAAGAACTTATGAATCTATACACATCTATACTGTCAACCAATGTAAATGATGAAGACCATCCGAATATTAAAATGGTCAGGATGCTTCATGCAATCGTAAATGATGTATCAGATATGGTTGAATTCAAAAAACAGCAGATTATTCATAACAATCCTATTCTTATCAGTAAGTTATATGAAATTCTTGAAGTGCAGGAACAAGTGGATAGACTTAGATTGGAAGTCATGGAAAGTGAGAATACTGTTTTGCAGCAGCAAATTAATGAGAATTCATATGGAGAAGAGGTTATGAAACACATGTCTCCTGAAGATCTTGCCGCTTTAAATAAGAAAATCATAGATGGTGAGATGGATTATAATAAAATGGCTGATTTGGTCATACAGAAATATCTTAATAAAAACAATCATACAAATGTTGTTGATATGAAGCCCATACAGAAAAAGAAACCTGGAAGACCTAAAAAGACAGCAAATGTCACTTCTAAAATAACAGAGAATTAAATAATAGTGTGTAAAAATGGGAAAGAGTAATTTTAGTATATCTATGCAAAAGGAGTTAATAAAATATGAAACTTAGCCAGATACATAAAGATTGTCAAAGAAAATTGGCAAACGCTATGACTCAAACACATCAGGATGCTGATGGCATATTAGATATGTCTTTTGAAATTTTCTATTCTCAAGGTTCCCCAAAACGATATGAAAGAACAAAAACTCTACCTGGTTCTAAAAATAATCAACCACCAAAAATAACTGGGGATTCCGCATACTTGAAATCTGGATATGAAGGA
>CATJCJ010000122.1 GCA_949738935.1 uncultured Eubacteriales bacterium
CAGCTCAAAGACCATCTGCAATCCTGCGGCCTCTCCCGCCCTGACTCCCGCACCATCAAGGCCGACATAGATCAGCTTATCGAGCTGGGCGTGGACATCATCATAGACCGCAGGGTGCAGAATCAGTATTTCATCGGCACCCGCCACTTTGACACTGCGGAGGTCAAGCTGCTCATCGACGCCGTTCAGTCCTCCCGATTTATCACGCCCCAAAAGAGCAAGGCGCTGATCCGCAAGCTGGGCGTTTTCATAGAGCCGCAGCAAAAGCAGCTCTTGAAGCGCCAGCTCTACATAGACCACCGCTCCAAGGCGACCAATGAATCCGTTATCCTGATCGTAGACCACCTCTACACCGCCATCATCGAGCGGAAGAAGGTCACTTTCCAATACTTCGACTATACGCCGGAGAAGAAGAAAGTCCACCGGCATGGTGGGCAGCTCTACACCGTATCTCCCTATGCGATGCTCTGGAACAACGACCAATATTACATGGTGGGTTACTCTGAGGAGCGGAAGCTGGTAGCAACCTATCGGGTGGACAGGATCAGCCAACTGACGGTGACGGAGGGACCGGCGCGGAAACGCCCTGCGGACTTCACCATCTCAGACTACTTTGGGCAGACCTTTTCCATGTATCTCGGTGAGGAGGCCAAGGTGGAGCTGCTGTGCGAGAACGCGCTTATGGGCAGCATCATTGACCGTTTCGGAGAGAATGTTTCTGTCCAGATCGTTGACAGGGAGCATTTCAAGGTGACGGCCACCGTTGCTCTGAGCAATAACTTCTATGGCTGGGTGTTTGCCTCTGGAGGAAAGATGCGGATACTCGGCTCGGAAAAGGCCGTTGAGGGTTTCAAGGCTATCATGGAAAAGTTTGTCTTTGTTGAATAACAGCCGCTCCGCTAATCTGCTTGAGCTTCAAACTGTGCTTGAAGGCCGGAAAAGAGGCCGTTGGGTCTGTTTAGGGAACCTCATGAACTGTTTCTCGGTCAGCGGGATTGTGTCGTGCATCCGCGTTTCCAAAATAGGTCGAAAATCATACATCATAAAAAACTTCTCAGGAGGTGGACACTCAGATGTCCACCTCCCTTTTGCTCTATTGCCTTTCGTATCCGGCCATGCTATACTCTTTCTATCAAGGACAAG
>CATJCJ010000123.1 GCA_949738935.1 uncultured Eubacteriales bacterium
ACCTCCAACGTACATATGGCGTGGATGAGAGCGGTGTGCGGAAGATTAGAAATGAGATACCGCTATTCGAAAGACATTGTATATAATAACTTTCCGTGGTGTAATCCTACCCAAAAGCAGAAAGAAAAAATTGAGAAAACGGCACAGGCTATACTTGAGGCAAGAGGGTTATATCCTGATAGTTCTTTAGCTGATTTATACGACGAGGTAACTATGCCGCCGGAGTTAAGAAAAGCACATCAGCAGAATGACAGAGCGGTTATGGAGGCTTATGGATTTTCCGTTAAGGAAATGACAGAGAGTAAATGTGTGGCGGAACTTATGAAAATGTATCAGGAATTGACAAAATAATTTTTTGTAAACACCGCATAATAAAGTAATAAAAATAATTTTTTAAAATTAATATCGCTTCAAGTTGATTTTTCTGCGAAAAATTCAACACTTACGCTCAATTATTTTTAAAAATCATTTTTATTTTTGAATTGTGCGGTGTTTCCTCTATTTACAAAAAACGACCTTTATGCTATAATCTGTTTAAGCAAGAGGGATTGTGTGCGGTTGTACCCTGCCTATTATATACGAAAGGAGGCTTTGCCGAATTTGGTATGTAAAGGAGGGGTTTACTATGAAAAGGTTAATTAGATTAGTTATTTTTATTCTGTTAACTGTGTTTTTCATTTTGATAAACATTTACATAGTAAAATAACCGCCCTCACTCTGCAAAGTCGGCGGTTATTTACTAACGCTTAGCAGGGCATAAGCCGTAAGGCTTTCCCTCTTGTGATTTAATATTAACACGATAAATATAAAATGTCAAGCGTTTGACAAATTAAACATTTTTAATATCGAATATCTAAAGTTCAATATACAAGCCGTCGCTTTTTCCGTTCACAACATAATAGGCACGGACAGAACCATTCTCAAATTTTACATATACGTCAATAGTTTTTACTTTTTTACGGGTATCGCCCCTATAAGCGTTTACACACATTTCTTTGATTTTTTTTATGTCATAATCATTATTTCCGCTTTGAATAATAAAACTTCCCTCTTTGTCACCCGCTTTTATTCTTTTATGTTTAGCGGGTTCTTTTGTTTCGGAAGTTATTTGTTCATTGCTTTTTTCCTTACTCATTTTTTAATCCTCCAAAAAACTTTATGATATTTGATATTAAAAAAACTTTTTATAATAACTTTATGATATAAGTATATTGAAAATATGAGGTGTTGTCAATGAGAAATTAACAATATATGTATATATTATCTGTAATTATTATTTAATGAAATTTTAGTATATATTTTTATGTCATTTTTCATCTTCACAATCCATTAAAAATTCTCTAAGTTCTTTTATTATACGTTCAATTTCTTCTTCTGTATGGGTATAATAAAATGACGGCGGAAAACCAAAACAGCCTCCGCCCATAATTCTCCATTCCATATCCATATACATAAGTTTTATTCTAAATTTGATTTTTTGTATTATTTTCTTTAGTAAAACAATAAATTTCTGTATTCCGACTTTCAAAATGTTTGATTGATTTTGCATATAGTCACTTCTTTTTTTTATTTTATTTTTGTTAGTAACAAACACTAATTAGGGGGTAATGTTTGTTACTAACTATATTTTTATAAGATAAAGTATTTCATATCAACAAACATTAATTGGTGGGGTAATGTCTGTTATTAACTATATTTTATAAGATAAGGTATTTTTATTGCTAACAAACCTTTTTATTGGGGGATTTAAGGATTACACCTTTTACACGGATTAAAACCTTGCTCAATAACTTCTTCTCTCGTTCCTGTGTATGTGCGTTTATTTTTTTCCGACATCTGTTTAACCGATGAACAAGAGGGATAATGAAATTTATCGGTGTTCGTGTTTAGTATGTATGTCGGGTTTTGCTCATTTTCAATTGGAACGGAAACAGAGGGTGAAACCTGAGTTAAAGTTTGCGTTTCCTCATTAGCGGGATTTTTTACTGTGTCAGATATTTTACTGTTTCCGTTTGAGTAATTAATCTCTATATCAGGCTGAGCGTTATACGCATATACACAAAAGCAAATTCCCGCTCCTTTGTCCTCAACAGAGTATCCCTCCATTAAAACTCCGCCCGCCAGCAGATTATTGCCCTCAAATATGGGGGTTACTCTGTATAAAACGTGATTATTTGTTTCTTTCACATAATCGGCTGTCATATTCTCAAAAGGCAGCATACCCTCAATATTCAAGTATCTTGTACCCGTTATTAAATTTTTTTCGTTAGCGTTTTCACCCGTGAGCTGATAACCTATCAAATGACAGCGGTTATAAAGATATTTGCCGTCCACGCTGTCATATTTCACAGTATGCCAGCCGCTGGGTTTAACGCTGCCGATACTTCCTCGTTTTTCCGTTGGCATTATGTCTTTTCCGATACAGGCGTAAGCGACCCCGCACCTGCCTAAATTGTCAAACGCTAAGTATTTCTCGAAAGATGATTCTGTTAAGTCAGAAGCGTTAAAAAATGGTATATTGTTATTTACGGCAATATAGGGTTTACCTGAATATTCAGGAATATCAGAAGGATTAAAATCTGTCTGTGAAAGTTTTGGGTTTTCTGTTGTTTCCTCATAGAAAAAATCTTCGGTAACCGCTGACGTTGTCGTTGTCGTTTCCTCATAGAAAAAATCCTCAATAACCGTTGATGTTTCTTCTATAAATGCGTCTTTCTCAAACGTCTGACTTTCTGAAATCTCATATATCTCAGTTTGATTTTGTTCTGTTATGTTACTTTGACAGCCTGCTATTATAAAAACAGAAATTAAAGTATATAAAAAAAGAATTATCCGTGTCTTAGTTTTTGTTTTATTCATAATATGAATTCCTCTCTTGTAATTTTGCCGTGAGATGTTCCGGCAAAATCCCTACTGCTTTTCAAGTGAAAAGCAGTTAAAAATTTGGTATTGAATTTTCTGTCAAAGGGATAACTTCTGTTCCAGCGATATATAATAACAGCGTCAATTTTGTCGATATATTTTTCAATATCAGCGTTTTCAACAAAACAATAATCATCTTTCTGACATTTTTCCAAAAAATCATTACACTTAATGACATTTTTGTCAGCAAAAATATCAGCGGAAAAATCGTTAATATAAAGGTTCGCTGAACCTATTGTCTCAAAAATATTTTCAATAACTTTGCTATCTTTGCTTTGCCTGCGGCTGTTGAACATTAAGCCGTTATTGTTGTCTAAACAAATAATAATTTTCATTTCTGCCTCCTTATTTTATCTACAACATTGTAGGTATAATATTTACACCTGTATTCTATCATACTATTAAGAAAAAAGCTATAATAATATTAAAGATGTAGATAGAAAGGCGGTATGTTCTTGTGGATGTTATTGAAAAGTTAAAAAGCTTACAAAAAGAAACTGGCTGGTCTGATTATAAAATCGCAAAGAAAGCCGGACTATCATCAGGTACAGTTTCAAATCTTTATAAAAGAAATACTATTCCTAATATATTTACTCTTGAAGCAATCTGCAAAGGTTTTGGAATCACTCTGTCACAATTTTTTGCTGACAATGAATTGGTTGAGATGACTCCTGATTTTAAAGAACTTGCGGATAATTATGGAAAATTGACAGATGAAAATAAAAAATTAATATTACAGCTTACAAAAAATTTAAAATGATAAGTATTTTTAATTTTGATAATCTCTGTCAATTATCCATTATTCAAAAATTTTTAAAGAAAGCATTACTGTTATGATAAAATTTGATAAACTTTTCAAAACATTAAAAGAAAATGGAATAAGTCAATACAGTCTTTATAAAAAGTATGAAGTCAGCAGATCCCAAATACAAAGGCTGAAAAATAATCAGTCTGTTACCACTCATACTTTAAATATGCTGTTAAATATTTTGGGCGAAGGTTTTACTCTTGATGATATAGCTGAGTTTATTCCTGATAATAAAAATGAAAATTAATATCAGAACATTACAATATGATTTTATTTTAACTTCTCTTTGCGAACTATTTATTAATTTGTAACTCTAAAAAATCTTATATCAACAAGAATAAAAACTTTCTGTCCCAAATGACTTTTTTGTTTTTCTTATTTCCTCACTTAAACTTCTTTTTCGTCTAAACATACAATAATCTTTATTTTACCTCCTTTGTTTTTTAGAAAACACCGTACAAAAGGATATTAAAAGTAATTTTTTAATTTGTGGGTGTTTCCTTTATATTAAGTTTTATAGGTTTAATTTTGTGCTGTTCAGAAGATAAAACAGCGAAAATTAAACGATACAACAAGCGGGAAAGCCTGTCTTAAAAAAGTACGCCTTTTTAAAAGGGATTTATTCAGAGAACGAATTGTATAAAATATTTAAAATTTATATAATGTTCTTGCATATTTCTGTAATATTATGTATAATAAAAGAGGGTTTTTAAATTCTCAAAGTTTTTCAATAAATTGTACAATATTGAAAAAATGGCGTAATTTAGAAATTATAGCAATCCTATAAAATAACACCCCTATTGACAAGAGAGGTATAATAAAGATAGAGGTGATAAAAATGTTACATAATGAAGCAAGAGAATTACTA
>CATJCJ010000124.1 GCA_949738935.1 uncultured Eubacteriales bacterium
GCCGTCAAATTATTCAGCATCAAATAAAATTCATCTATGCTCGCAACCGTATTTCCTTTGGTGAGAAGCTGCTCCGACATATACGAAAGAACATTGAACAGCAAAGCATTTCGGATATTTTTGCTCGCCTGCAAAAGTCCCTTCACGCCAAATGTCACGAAATTATCGTCGGTAATATTGGTGTGTCCGTCAAAAAATTTGCTCTCCGCACCCTTGCAAAGCGAATGCAGTCCGAGGCAGATATTCTGCAGTGTTTCGGCGGTATAAAGGTTCTTTTGCTTTGGGTTATAGCCTTGATATTCTGCCTCAATGAGTGCGTAAAAATCCGAAAGAATGGGGTAATCGGCGGGCTTCAAAGCACTCCAATCGGTGTCATCACTGATATCAAAGTTATCGTAAAGCTTTATCAGAAGCAGCTCTATCGTATCGATTTCACGGTCGGTAAAATCCTTGTATGTGCGGAAAAAATCACGCAGAAAGCTGATGTGCTGAGATAATTTTGTTTTGCATTTAAACGCCTGCGGAGCGTCCTCATCGGTATTGCTGCCGTCGTCCCATGTTTTTGGTTCGAGTACATTTATGATATACTCGCCCGACATTAGATCTATAAAACAGCCGCCGAGATTCAATGTCAATTCCGCAAACTCCAGCTCCGGATCAAGGCAAATTATATGCTTGCCTTTTTCTCTCAAATTTGTTAAAATAAGCTTGAGAAGATATGATTTTCCCTGTCCTGAATTTCCGAGTATAAGGGCATTGGAATTGGTCTTATCATCGCTGCGTTTATCGAAATCAACGATAATATTACCGCCGTAGCGGTCTTTTCCAAGATAGAAGCCTTGCTCGTCAGTCTTTCCCGAAAACGAAAAGGGGTAGAGGTTGGCGGTGGAGGAGGCAGGAATAACCCTCTCAAACTGCTCCCGAAACATATTTCTGCCGCTTGGCATTACGCTCATAAATCCATGCTGTTGGCGCAGCATCAGCTTATCCACATTCAGCTTTGAGCGCACCAATTCGGTCTGCACCTCGGTTTGCAGGATTCGCAGATCATCAAGGGAATCAGAAATCATTTCGATAAAAACAGCAACGTGCAGAAGCGGCTCACGGTTCCTGTGCATATCGGCGGCAAGCTGCGCCACGTCCTGCAAATTGCTTTCGGCGGCAACGGTCTGCTGCAAATTATTTGTGGAACTTCTCTGCATACGGTTTTTGTTGGCAGCATTGGCGATAATTCTTTTTTCCTCCGCCGCCGTAACATGACGGGTATATATACGGAGGGTCACTCCGTCCTTTTCTCCGAGATAGCGCAGGATTGCCTGTTCATTTGTCGATGTGGGATACTCACGCAGTGCCCAGACGCAACGAAAAGTGTTGCCGCAAATAAAATAATCGGTGTAAAATTTTATCACCGAGGGAGCAATCATATCAAGAAAATCCTTTTGTGGCTTGGCGTTAAATTCTTTTTCTGTGCCTGTGTTTTTTCTTTTCTTCAATTTAAACCTCCCATTGTCTGCTCAAATTTTTGTTCGGAAAAAACTTCCGATTCGGGCTTCATGTAATAATCATCTCCGCTGTGCCAAAATGAAATGTACACATTATCCTCACCAAGCTCGATTTCACGCTGCTCAAAGCCCTCTCCAAAGCCGTCTGCAAGTTGTCCCTCAATTTCTTCGGTAAGCTCAATCAAATCCGCTTTGTCAAGCTCTCCGTAAGACTTTATGGTGACAACGCCGTACAAATCGCCGTCCCGTGTTTCCACGCTCGGAAAAATCGAATATACCTTTTTCGCCAAATAATCACTGCGTGTATATGCGTTCAGACCGTGTTCCCGCTCGTCCTCATCATGCTCGAATTCTTTACGAATGATTTCATTTATTTCATCATCGTAATAAATATAATTTGCGGAATCGACTTCCATGAGATCGCCATAGCCCTCATCTTCTTCGGGTTCAATTTGAAAGGTGAGGGGGCAGTACAGCTTTGTTTCCGTAAGCTCACGCTTTGTAGCTTCAATAAAGCCGTTTCCAACAGTACAGTTTTCAATTTGCGGATGCCTGTCAAGCGAATCCATAACATAATCAGAAAGGATTTCAACAAGGCTGCTGTCGTCAATAAGGTCTGTCAGCGATATGCTGAACTTGTCCTCGTTTGCGTACTGTTTAAGCCATTTGTCAATGCAGCAGTCCACATGCGTTTTCAAATCGTCAAGCGCAAGACCCTGCTCTTGCTTTAAAACAATATCCTTTGCGTTGGGAACAAATTGCGAGTACCTCGCATAGTCGCTGCCCTCAGAATTTACCAGCAAACCGTCGCCGCTACTTTGGTCAACAAAAAGTACGCAGTGATAGGCATTGTCATAGAAACCCATTAAGCTGCGGTAGGTCGCAAGGTAATAATTGCGCTCCAACGGCTTTTCAAGCATCTTTTTAAACTCGGTTTCGTGTACGTCAATCACCTTTTCGACCACACATTTTTTAGTTTCATAGCAGTCTGCCTTGCGGTTCATAACTGCGTTCATAATTATTTTTTCAGCC
>CATJCJ010000125.1 GCA_949738935.1 uncultured Eubacteriales bacterium
AAAATTATATAATAATAATTTGTAAAATATAGCACTTTACAAATCAAAATCTTTTTCAAAAAGTTCTTGACATATTACCAGAATGCTTTAATTATATCACTTTTTTGATTTATATGAAAGTTTAACTTAGTGAGTATGCGATAATACCACCACGAAAAAATCGTAAAATTCAAAGAGAATACAATAAAGAAATATATAAAGACCATAACATAATAGAACTTTTTTTCAATAAGTTAAAAAATTTTAGACGCTTAGCGATAAGATAAGCTTATATCATCTTTTATACCTTTTGTACAACTTGCGGCAGTTTTTATAAGGATACCAAAATTTCCTTATTTAAAATAATTAGGGCAATCATTTAAAATTGAGAGAGCGTTATTTTTTACATTTTTTAATAGTATAATTTTACATATAATTAAAAATTTACAACAAAAAATAGTTTTTATTTCTTGTTTCATAAATTTACATAATTGTAAAAGTATACTCCCTAATAATCTAATAATTCTCTCGCTTCATTGTGTAACATTTTTAACACCCCTATATCTCTCTTGTCAATAGGGGTGTTATTTTATAGGATTGCTATAAATAAATTTAAAAATAATTGACATACTATAATTGGCATAGTATAATTTATGTAATTAGAGCGTATCTGAAAAACTAAAATATGCACAAAAAATTATAGAAAATAAACCGAATTCGAATCATTTTTATTTTATTTTCTACAATTTTTTTTTGATATTTTAGCTTTATAAATAAATAACTGAAATTATATGTATAATTGTAATAATAGTTATAGAGTTTTTAGATATACTCTAAATAAGCTATTTTTTATTAGGGAGGAAGTATTTTATATGAGAAAAATTTCAATTAAAAATAAGATTATTGTATGCACTATACTACTTACTTTTGTCTCTATGATTATTGGATTATTTTCTTATTTTAGGCTGTCATCTTTAGATTTTAATTATAGAAATCTTATAAATAACACCCAAAACAGAAACTCTTACGCATTAGGATGTAAAAATAAAGTACAGGAATTAAGAAGACTTTCCGCTATGATAACCGTTTGGTATGAAGTCAACAATAATAAAGACAAAGCATTAGAACAATTTGAGTTTATTAATAATAACGTTGAGGAGATATTTATATATCTTGATAATTGTATGGATACAATTCAAAGAGATATGACAATTAATGACGATACGAAAGCAGAAATTATTCAAAATGCGGAAAATATTAAAAATATTATTAAAGATAAATACATAGGATATGTTAATGAACTTTATGAAGCGTGTAAACAAGATAATATAAATTCCATACGAGAATCAGGTATTAATATAGCTGAAACTAATACAATTATGGCGGAGTACGCTGAAAAACTCTCTTCTCTTACTTCGGCGGACGCTGTGCAGATGTCTAAGGAAATACAAAATTCTGCCGATATTATGAAACTTACAGTTTTGATTCTTCTTATTGTTGTTCTCGTTATTGCCGCTGTAATAACAATTATAATAATAAAACAAATTGTATATTTGACAAGCTTTGTTGTTTCCGCTTCAAATAAAATAAGTATGGGAGATTTCTCATTGCAGGATCATTCAAATAATACAAAAGAAATTTCTACTATTTCAAATGGTTTTTCAAATGTTATAGATAATTTTATGAGAATTGTTAATGATATAAATAATATATCAAAAAGTTTTAAAGACGGTAGTCTTTACAAAAGAATTGATGTAAACAATTATAATGGATCTTATAAAGAAACCGCAAACGCAATTAATATTTTACTTGATACTTTTGTGTCTGAAATTAATTTAATTACAGAAGGGATTTCTAATTACAGCAGAGGTAATTTTGAATATATAGTTCCTAAAATGAGTGGAGATAAAGTAGTAATATCCAAAAATCTTGATAATCTTAAGAATAATCTTAAAAATATGAGCGATATTATAACGGAAATTATAGATAAGCTTTCTTTGGGTGAATTTGATATTTATATTAATGATGATTCTTTTGAGGCTGGCTGGAAAACTATTATTTTAAAGTTGCGTTCACTTATAGAGCAAATAAATAAACCTATTTCAATAGTTTCTGAATGTGTTTCATTAATAAGTGAAGGAAAGCTTAACTCACCTGTAGACTTTTCCAATTGTCGCGGAAAATATTCTGAAATGACAAATAATTTAAATTCTATGACTAAGATTTTATCAGAATATATAAGTGAAATTAAAAATATTCTTACTGATATTTCAAATAAAAAGATTGATTGTTCTGTTACAGCGGAATATAAAGGGGATTTTTCTTATATAAAAACATCTATGGAACTTATTATTAATACTCTTAATTTATTGATTAAAGAAATTAAAGAATCATCTCTAGTAATTTCTGATAATACATATAGTCTTTTCAGCCTTATAAATAATATAGAAGAAAGTTCAATAACTCAAGTTGAGTCTTTAGAAAAACTTAAAACATCTTCAAAACTTATCATTAATAACAATAGTTCTAATATAAATGAAATTTTTGGTATTATTGAAGAAACAAAAACTTTTGCTAATAACAGTAATACTAAAATGCAGGAAACAATTGAATCTATGGATAATATAAGTAATGCGTCAAGAAATATATCAAATATTATTAAAATAATTGACGATATTTCTTTTCAAACAAATATTCTTGCTCTTAACGCAAGTGTTGAAGCGGCACGGGCTGGCGAGCACGGTAAGGGATTCGCTGTTGTTGCTGAAGAAGTACGAAATCTTGCTTTGCGGAGCAATAGTGCTTTGCAGGATATATATTCTTATATTAATCAGACTCTTGATTATATTGAAGTTGGTAAAAAAAGAACTAACCAAACAGCAGAATCTGTTATATTAATGATAGATAAAATTAATGAAACTACTAAATTTATAGATAAAATTTTTGAAGATAAAAATGAATTAAATAAGCATGCTGAAAATATTACAGAAGAGATAAATAAAATTTATTCCGCCGCAATTCAAAACAAACAAATAAGCGGTGATGCATCAAGAGTAACAGATTCTCTTAATATTACTGTTAGTAAATTTAATAAATTAGTTTCATCTTTTGTACTAAAAAAATAGTTTGTATTAAAGGTATTTTTTATCTTATGTAATTTATACAAAATATTTATAAAGCAGAAGTTATATAATTAAAAATTATGTACTTCTGCTTATTTTTTAAACTAAAATGTATAAAAACATTAGTCGGTATACTTTTACAAAAAAAGAAAAAATAACAGACAAATAAAAAGGGTATAATAACGTGAGTTCAATGAAAAATAAAAATCCACAAGTTTATTTTATGGTAAAATAGATTTGTGCAAAAAAATATACCAAAGGAGAATAAACTTGTGGATGAAATTATTATATCAATATTTTGTGAAACTGACAACTTTTGTAAAGAATTTAATTCTTATTAAAAAAAGAATAGCCTGCCAACAGACAGCAAAGAAATATCTTTAAATTTACACAGCTATCTTTCATTAAATGAGGTCATGACAATATGTATTGCGTTTCACCTGTCTGATTATAGAACATTTAAAAGGTATTATATTTAATTTATTTCAGCGGAAATATTGATGACCGAAATCCAAATATAATGACACATCTTACAAAAAATATATTTGGAAAGCTATTTGCAGACAAAGGTTATATTTCTCAGAAACTATTTGAAAATCTTTGGAATAAGGGTATCCAATTAATAACAAAACAAAAAAAGAACTCAAAAAAGAAAGGGATTATGAAACAAAAGAGTATGCAGTTTATACAATCTTAGAACCTGTCTAAAATCTAAAAAAAGCCTGTTTAAAAACAAAATATACACAAAAAATCAGCGAAAATAAAATTATTTGGTACAGCATCATTAAAAATTGTACAGTCTGAATTTGAAAAATTCAAGCAGATATGGAGTAAATATCCAGGTGTAATAGGTGTTTTGGATAGAAACTTAAAACATGTTAAACAGCTTTTTAATTATGGCAGTGCTGTAAGAAAAATAATGTATACAATAAATGTTGTTGAAAGTGTAAATAAAAGCTTCAGAAAGGTCAATAAAAAAGGTGGGTTTTCTTCAGAACCTGTCTAAAATCTAAAAAAGCCTGTCTAAAAACAAAATATATCCAAAAAATCAGCGAAAATAAAATCATTTTGGAGTGTAATGATATTATTTTCACTGATTTTTTGGATATTTTAATAGTTTTTAGACAGGCTCTCAGACAATTCAGTTTTAAAGCTTTTGTATCTTAAAGTAATTGAGCTTTACAAGAAATGGGATAATAAAACAGCTGCAAATTGGGCAATGGTAAGGAATCAACTTGAAATTGACGATAACTTCAGAGAACGTATTCATAAATATGATAAATAAAGGTACTATCAATATATTACATTAAATGGATTAATAGCATCTTTATATGAAAAATTTAAAACTTACACAAATTTCTTGACAAACCGAGCCTTTAAAAAAATTTGTGTATTCAGTATAAAAAAAATCCTTTTTGATAATAATGCAAATGAAGATAAGTGTAAAAATTTGCAAAAAACAAGGAGGATTTTATTATGACAAAAGTATCAAAAGAATTATTAAAAAACTACGTAAAGGAACAAAATTTTAAATCATCAAA
>CATJCJ010000126.1 GCA_949738935.1 uncultured Eubacteriales bacterium
TCACAGAAAATTAATGCCGATATTGAAAAGAAAATCGGTATTTTTCAAGAGATAGGAAAGCCTGACGAGGACGCCGAAAAGGCTAAAAGTGTTGAGCTTGCCGCTAATCTGCTTAAAGAAAAGGGCAGTCCCGGCAAAACTTTTGATGTTGAGGCGCTGGGAATAGCGCAAGTTTGTTCCGGCGTTGGGGTTTTTATAATAATAAAAGAAATAGGAATGTCAAAAACATTTTATGTCGAGGAAGATAATCATACTTTTAGTGACAACAAACATACTATGAGGCTTAAACTCAGTTTTGCGAATGATATTAAGGAATTGGAGTGATTTTATGAATAACACACAAAAACCAACGAGTTTAAAAGGACTTATTCAAGGTCTCCAAATAAAGGATATGGAAATTATACGAGGAACTGTTATTTCTGAAAGTCCTCTTCAAATACAGATTATAGGTGATGAAAAGTTAATTTTGACTGAGAATATTATATGTCTGCCAAGACATCTTACAGATTACAAAACAACGGTTGATATTATGGCGAATGGAGACACTATAAGCGGCGAAAGTCAGACAGCCTCGTCAGGAGGCCATACTCATACGGGAGGCGAACACGAGGGACATCAGAATAACGGCGGAAGCCATATTCATACGGGAGGCGAACACAGCCACGGAATTGATGTGCTTAATATTAAAAGGGCGGAAATGACGGTATATAACGCTCTTAAAGTATCAGATATGGTATTTATACTCTCGTTTAACAGAGGGGCTAAATATTATATTCTTGACAGAGAATAATGTCTGTTTATATACCCATAGAGATTAACGAGGTTGCGGAGAGTGAGGAACAGCCGTCATTGACTTACGCTCTGGATTTTGAGAATGGAAGAATAGCCGGCAGGGTTGACGGTTTGGAGGCGGTCAATCAGGCTATAAAAAAAGCGTTGATGACATCAAGGTTTAAGTGTCTTATTTATGATAATCAATATGGCAGTGAGATAAAAGAGACTATAATGTCGAAAAGTATTACAATAGAATTTTTGGAGGCGGAAATTCCCCGGCTGATTGAGGATTGTTTAAGTACTGACACGAGAATTTTAAAGATATATGATTTTGAGTTTTCTGTCGCGGAAGATAAAGCGCGTATAAAATTTAAAGCAGATACAATATTTAATAAAATGTTATTTGAGGGGGTAATATAAATGTTTGAGGCGTATACATATGAAAAATTGCTTGAGGATGTTCTTGACAATGCCCCTGATGGAATAGATATAAGACAGGGAAGTATATTTTTTGATTCAATCGCGGGAACACTTTTGAAAATAGCTAAATTATATACAGATTTGGATTTAATGTTTAGTCTTGTTTTTATTGATACGGCAGCGGGAGAGTTTCTTGACAAAAAAGCTTTTGAGTATGGAGTTGAGAGACTGCCGGCGACAGGCTGCCGGTATTATGTTGATTTTAAAGGGGTAAATCCTGATGAGGGAGAACGTTTTTTTACAGATGGTTTATACTTTACTCTGAAAAAAACAGGTGATGATATTTATTATTTGGAGGCGGAAGAGGCGGGAATTGGAGGAAACTATGTATATAACGGCACAAAAGCCATACCTGTTAATAATATACATGGGCTTGTTTCGGCTGTTTTTGGTGATATTATGGAATTGGGGACCGATGAGGAAACAGATGAGAGTCTGCGGAAAAGAATAAGGGAAAAAATTGCGGGTCCCGCTGAGAACGGCAATAAACAGCATTATAAAACTTGGTGTGAGAGTGTTGAGGGCGTTGGCAGAGCTAAAATAGTTCCTCTCTGGAATGGTCCTAATACTGTAAAAGGTATAATTATAAATTCTCTTGGGCTGCCGGCGGACGATTCCGTAATCAAAAGAGTTCAGGAGTATGTTGACCCTGATAATGACGGAGACGGGGAAGGTGACGGTCTTGGTGAGGGAGCGGCTAATCTTGGGGCTCATTTTACCGCTGTTTCCGCTGAGAGCTTTGACATAAATATTTCATTTAATGTGGTATTGACATCGGGAGCAAATTCAGAAAATGTAAAAACTCAGACAGAGGAAGCTGTTATTGGGTATTTTAAGAAATTCGCTCTGGAATATGATGATAATATAATTGTGAGAGTGTCTTTTATTGGGGCAATGATAAGCGGTTTGCCGTCAGTTTTGGATTACAGCGGTTTGATGTTAAACGGCGGGGAGGGAAATATTGAGCTTACAAGAGAGCAGGTTCCTGTTTTAAGCGGGGTGAGTGTTAATGTACTATAATAAGAACGGATTTGATAATTGTTATGAGGAGCTTTTAACTTTTTATCCCATTTTTTACAGAGAGATTTTTGAGATGAACGAACTTTTAAAAACATATGGGGGGTTATTGGATGTTATTCAAAAAAACATTGACACTATGTTAGCTAATAATTATATACAAACAGCAGATGAAACTACAATAACAAAATTTGAAAAATTTCTTTACGTTAATACGGATAAAACAAAATCTTTGGAAGAAAGAAGAAGATTTGTTTTATCTTTTTTTATTGGATTTGGCCGTATATCGGCGACAAAAATAAAGGCTGTTATAAAAAATTATACGAATGCGGAGGCAGATGTTCAGTTTAAAAGAACGGACGAAAAAGGGAACAGCCGACTGTTGGTTACCTGTGACAGAGGAATGGAAAACAACTTAAAAATGTATGATATCGCTGATATTTTAACCAGAAAAATACCGGCGCATATATTTTTAAGCGTTTTAATTAAATATGTTTTTGAGTGTTCGGAAAACAACAAAAATTATATTGGAGCGGCGGTTAGAGTAAAAACGAGAAATATTGTTATTGAGAATGGATTGTAAGGAGGTAAGTTTATGGCTAAGTTTAATTCCGCTATGATTACAAATGCCGGAAAAAAACTGCTTGCTGATTCATTGGCGGGAAAGTCGAGGCTGAAATTTTATTGTATCGCGGTCGGAAACGGAAACTATGACGATACTGAGGATTTAAGTTCTATGACGGCTTTGAAATCTAAAAAGCAGGAAGTTTTTTTAAGCTCAATTTCCAAAGAAAGCGATAATTGTGTTAAGATTAAAGCTTTGATATCTAATGAAACGCTTTCAGAGGGATATTATATGACAGAAATGGGATTATACGCTGTTGATGATATAAATCCGGAAGATGCCCCTGTATTGTATTCTGTCGCTGTGGCTGAAAAGGCGGATTATTTTCCTGAATATGATGGAAAAGTTCCTATGATGATTTTACAGGAATATTACGCCGCTGTTTCTGAGACAATGAATGTTGATATTTATATTAATGATGATACATATACATTATTAGAGGATTTTGAAGAACTCAAAAAGTTTGTTAATAATGTTGTATATGAGGAGGCTAAAAATAAAGATGGCGGTAATGCCGATACGGTAGATGGAAAACACGCCTCTGATTTTTATCCGATAACAGGAGGTGCTTTAAATGGAGATATAGAAATTAATGGAGAACTAGATATAAATGGAACAGCATATGGAGAAGATATACATGTAACCGGAGGATTCTATGGAGATGGAAGCGGGCTTGTTAATGTAAACGCCGATACAGTTGACGGAAAACACGCCACAGACTTTTATCCAATAACAGGAGGCACATTAAATGGTAATATTTACATGGCTGAATACGGCGAGGGAGATGAGGTTGATGATATAACAATTAATAATACAAGTATCAGATTAAAAAGTGTTGGCGAATACGCTTCAGAAAGTCCACAATATAATTCTTATATCTCTTCATCAAATATAACAATAGAAGAGAGAGATGCTGAAACAACTACAGAATCCTTAATAAGCATAACACCTTCATCTATAGAAGCGTCAGGTAATACAACTAAAATTATATCGGGTTTTGACGAAATATCAAGCGCATCTTTTTTAGGAGATGGAAGCGGGCTTACTAATGTAAACGCCGATACGGTTGACGGAAAACACGCCAATGACTTTGCTAAATATGAAGTTATAATTAAAGGAGATTTTAATGATGTTAAAACTCCTGGTATTTATACAATGTCAAATCCACAAGCGAATTTCCCGCCGCTTAATGAGGACGATTATCATTACTATGGTCTGATTGTTTTGAGTCCTCTGGATAGTCGATATGTTGAGCAAATAGCCTTTAGAATGGATTCGTACAGTATATATATAAGAACGTTGTATGAGGATAATAACACGGCCGTTTGGAGTGAGTGGAAAAAAATAAATGACGGCGGAAACGCCGCTTTACTAAACGGAAAAACATTAGAATATATACAAAATTACAATAATCTTGTTAATAAGCCGGCAAGTTTACCGGCTGACGGTGGAAACGCAGATACGGTAGATGGAATGCATGCCTCTGATTTACAGAATTATAATAATTTATCTAACAAACCTGCCAGTTTACCCGCTAATGGAGGAACTGCCTCAACTATCAGCAATACTTTGCCGGTCTCAAAAGGAGGAACGGGAGCGACAACAGAAATAGCCGCTTTAAAAAATTTGGGACTTTTAAACTCAGCTTTTAATATGACAAATAATAAACCCGTGGGTGGTATGGCGTTTTACGAGAGCATAGCGGATTTAGGTTTTACGGGAGCTAAGACTATGTCAGAGGTATTTGACGCTATGCCAAGAAACACATCTTTATGTTTCAGAAACGTTAAAAATAACTCAGCATATGTATCAGATGTTCCTGTGGCTTACGCTCAGATATTTTGTATAAAGGGAGCTGTTACCGAAAACTACAGATACGCTTTAGCTTTTGGCAACAATACA
>CATJCJ010000127.1 GCA_949738935.1 uncultured Eubacteriales bacterium
ATCGCCACCCCCTTAAAAGCGGAAATAGAGGAACGGGCTGTTGGTCGCGTCCACCATATACGCGACCGTCAGCGCAAAGATCAGCGAAAGGACAAGGCCGCGCAGCAGCGTGTTGGATTTGAGCTTTTCATAGATCTTCTGCGGCAGCGGCGTGGCGCAGAGCACGCAGACTGCCAGCAGCATGCCGTAATTGCGCAGAAAATACCACGCGGAAACGCCGCCCGAGGGCAGGAACATTTTTTGCAGCAGCGTGCCGAGCGCGACGCCTCGATCGCTGCCGACAAACAGCGCCCACCCGACGATGACCAAAAGCATGGTGTAGAGATGCGGCCATACCTTGCCCTTTTTCAGATAGGGCAGAAGCCAGATTTTTTCAAGCATCAGCAAAAGGCAGTAATACAAGCCCCAGAGGATGAAATTCCAGTTCGCCCCGTGCCAGAAGCCGGTCAGCAGCCACACCACGGCGATATTGAACAGCTGACGCGGCAGGCCGCGCCGGTTGCCGCCCAAGGGAATGTACACATATTCCTTGAACCAGCCGGACAGCGTCATGTGCCAGCGGCGCCAGAATTCCGTGATGCTGCGTGAAATATAGGGAAGATTGAAGTTATCGGGGAAATCGAAGCCCAACATCTTGCCCATACCGATGCCCATCATGGAATAGCCGGAAAAATCAAAATAAATTTGAAGCGTATAGGCGAGGATGCCCAGCCAGACCAGCGGGGTAGAGGCGTTCGCAAGGCCGACGCCCGCGTCCCAGACGCCGTTTGCCTCATGCCCGATTACGTCATACCACAGCGCGCTGATCCCGTCCGCCAAAAGCACCTTTTTCGCGAGACCGAAAATAAACAGGGAAATGCCCTCGTCGATTCGCCCCAGCGTCACGCGCCCATCCAAGATATGCAGGCGTTCGGCGATGTCGCTGTATTTCACAATCGGCCCGGCAATCAGCTGAGGGAACATCACAACGTAAGCGCCGAAATTGATCAAATTATGCTCGGCCTTTACGTCGCCGCGATAGACGTCGATGGAATAGCTCATCGTCTGGAAGGTGTAAAAGCTGATCCCAAGCGGCAGCGTCAGGCGAAGCATGGGCAGGGATGTCCCGGCGACTGCGTTGATGTTGCGCAAAAAGAAATCGGTATATTTGAAAAAGACGAGCATTCCCAGGCTGCCGATGATGCTGAAAAGCAAAAAAGCGCGGCGCAGCGCCGGTTTGCCGTCAAAGCGCTCGATCCCAAGGCCGGCGGTGTAGTTGATCAAAATCGCGGCGGCCATGACAGGGAACAGGCGCACCTCTCCCCAGGAATAAAAAACAAGGCTGCATATAAAAAGAACCGTATTTTTCCATCGCGCGGGCGCGAGATAATACAGCGCCAGCGTGATGGGAAGAAATCGGAATAAAAACAGCACCGTACTGAAAACCATGTTTTTCCTCCCTGCAAAAGGATCGCCGGTACCATCAGGTACCGGCGATAACCGGGTCGATTCATTGCTCGGC
>CATJCJ010000128.1 GCA_949738935.1 uncultured Eubacteriales bacterium
CACTAGCTCAGTCGGTAGAGCACTGGACTTTTAATCCAGGTGTCTCGGGTTCGAATCCCGAGTGACTCATTTGAAAAGGCATCTTTCGTTTTTGGCGGGGGGGGTTTTTTTGTTTGTCTCTAATATATTTGTTTGTTTATGACGATATAAATATTGAAAGTTTTGTTTATTTACTAAATGTTATTGGCGATTTTAATTTTTATATTATGTTATATAAGTATTTAAAATTTAAGGAGTTGTATATTATGATTAATAATATTAATTTTGAAAGTAGTGATAATATCATTATACAGAATAAAAATAATTTGAAACATAATGATATAATTTCTGTTTCTGATTCATCTGATGAATACACTGTTAAATGTTTTGAAAAATTGTCGACAACCAGAATTGGAAAAAGCGGTTGTAGAAATGATATTGAAACAATAGTAAACGAAATTTCTTATAAATATAAAGAATTGCTTGATGAGCTTGAAAATGAGGATTTGGAAGATGATGAAAAAAGGCGGAATACAGAAATTTTAAATAATTCTTTTAGTCAATTAGTCCAAATGGAGTTTTCAAGTAATGTTTTTGAAGCTAAAGAAAGTGAGGAACGAGATTATTATATTGCCATTTCAAATAAAAATAGCCCTTTTACTTATAATAATGAGGTATATGATAATATTATAAAAAATCATAAAAAAATTTTAATATCTCTTGACAGACTTGAAAATATATTGAAAGATTATGGAAAGGATTATTGTAATGTTTTTATTGATAATGTAAGAAATAATTCGGTAAAAGACTCAGTTAGCAAAGGCTTTGATAAGATAAAAAAATATAATATAGGAAATCTTAGTTATGAAGATGCTGTGGAGATTTCTCTTAAACTTTATGATAAACATAATCTTTATAAATATGATAGCCTTTTTGATGAGATTGAATATGGCGTTGGTACAGTAAGTACACTTTAAAGGTTACAAAAAAATTATTTTACCTGCACGGGCCGCAAATTGCTTGGCGATTATTTTCATAGAATCTACAAAAAATATGGCGGGAGGCTTATTTTAGCTTCCTGCCGTATTTTTTCTTTCTCTATATTTTTAGCTCTCTATTGGAAATTTGAAATGCTTGTCTAATACTTTCTGAAGAAGTATCGCGGCGTCATTTGCCGTCAGAATACCATCTCCATTCAAATCTCCTAAAATATGTGTCGGATAATTATTTGTTTCTTTCACTATTACCGTTAATTCGTCCGTAAATTTTCCGTCTTCCGTTGATGCCTTTATTACGGCTGTTCCTTTCGCTGTTCCTTTCACAAGCCCTGTTTGGTCAACTTCAGCGATATTCGGCGCACTGGATTCCCATTTTACAGAGAGGCTCGCTGCTGTTCCTATTTCTGAGGCTGTAAGTTTTAATGTACTTCCTTTTGGAATCTCAATGTACTCTTTGCTGATTGCGATTCCTTGTGTGGATTCTGTTGTTGTCTCTGTTATTTCTGTTGTCGTTGTTTCTGTTATTTCTTTTGTTGTTGTCTCTGTTATTTCTTTTGTTGTGGATTCTGTTATTTCTTTTGTTGTTGTTTCTGTTGTCTCATCACTATCAGTTATTATCTGATAAGGAATATTATATTCCTCAGCATAGGTTTGAATGTAAGAGTTCTCATAACAATAGATTGTTAAATTTTCGGAGCAGTCAGAAAAAGTTTCTCCCCATTCCCCCCCTGAGATAGAGATAACACTTCTAGGGATAGTTAAGCTGGTAAGGCTTTTGCAGTGATGAAAAGTAAAATCTCCGATAGAGGTAACACTATCAGGGATAGTTATGCTGGTAAGGCGGCAGCCGGAAAAAGCATAATCTCTGATAGAGGTAACACTGTCAGGGATAGAATAATTTTCATTATTTAAACCAGCAGGATAACATATAATCTCTGTCGTATCCTTATTGAATAATATACTATCAATACTTGTATAGTTTGTATTGTTTTCATCTACATTAATGCTGGTAAGGCTAGTGCAGGAGGAAAAAGCACCCCATCCGATAGAGGTAACACTGTCAGGGATAGTTATGTTGGTAAGGCTGTAGCACCAGGAAAAAGCATAATCTCCGATAGAGGTTATCCTCACCCCATCTATCTCGGTCGGAATATTTGCCGAAGTAACGCTTTTATCACAATCTGTTATTGTTCCCGTATCAGGGTTATAATAAATATTACCTCCCTCAACGGCATAGCTCAAGTCATTTTCGCCTCTTTCCGCCAAAGAAACAAAATCCTTTTCCTCAATTTGAATTTCTCTGTCTCTTGCTTCAATCTCCCCTCCGATGCAAAAATTCACGTTTACTGTCATAATGACCCCAGCGAGAAACAGTTTTGTTAGATTTTTGATAATCATAATAAAACCTCCTCAAAAATTTTAATTAAACAACGTTTACTTAACTGTCATAAAGTATACTTTATGACAGTTTTTTATTTACAGGGGTTTGACCGCCGCAGGCGGATTTATAGCAATACCACTTAATAATAACAAAGTTCAGCGGTCAAAAATCCTTTTCACTATGTTGTTGTCAGTTGGCGTAGGTTTTCGACTACGCCTGCCTTCCACCACCTTGTGAAAATAATTTTTGTCTCGCTTCCTTTTTATCATTATTAAGTGGTATTGCTATAAAGTTTTCGGTCAAGCCTTTTTCAAAAGGCTTGCGGGTTTGGGCAGCGCCCAATAAATATTTTTAAGAGTGATTTTCGTGAAAGTTTTCATATTTACTTGACGTGTTGCCTTTATTTAGATATAATGTATAAATACGCTGATGTAAAAATTTATTTTGAATATAGTAATTACATTTTAAAGTTTACAAAAAAATTATTTTACTTGCACGGACTGCAAATTGCTTCGCAATTTGCTTACCGCCCAGCAGTGCTTACGCACTCGTAAAATATTTTTTTGTTATAATTTAAGTGTAATTACTACAAATAATATTAGGAGATGTTGTTATGAATTTTGATAATTTTGTGTTTTTGGCAAATGTTGATGGTGTGGAAATAAAAAATGAACAGGAAAACAAAGATGTAAACGCTGAAGTCCAACAAAACGCTGACGGTAACGCTAACGCGGCTGCCTCTCAGGAGGGTGCCGGAGGATTTATGGGCATTGGAGGTATCGCTTTATATATTGTCGGTTTAATCGCTTTGTTCTATTTCTTCGCTATCAGACCTCAGAAGAAAAGAGAAAAAGAACTCTCAAATATTCAGAACGCTATTAAAGTCGGTGATTGGGTTATGACATCAAGCGGTTTCTATGGAAAGGTTGTTGACATCGCTGACCAAGTTTTTGTTGTTGAGTTTGGTACAAATAAGGGTGTTAAAATTCCTGTTAGAAAGTCTGAGATTATTGGGAATAAAGAACCTAATTTGATGATTTCACCTAATACTGAAGATGATAAAGATGGTAAAAATAAATAGAGGATATATAAAACATATTTAATAATGAAATAATTTCGCAAAAAAGTTATCTTTGTGTTCCTTTGTAGATGTAAATTATAGCAATTCCAGAATAAACAGAGGATAGAAAAAAATATTTTATTCAATATTTCTTAACGCTTTCGGCGTTTAAAAAACAAAACGCCTTTCGCTGAAATATAAAATAAAATATTCTTTTCTATCTATACCGGAATTGCTGTAAAGGTTATAACACTATTACTGAATTTTTTGTGAAATTATTTTTTTGTTTGTAAATTTTTTTGTGGTAGTCTACATTGACGAAATATGAAATTTAATCTATAATAAAAAGATAAAGTGTTTTATGCCGGAGGAAGTTTATGGATTTGTTAAAAGAAGTTACTGATATTTTTGGTGATGTTAAAATTTTTAAAGAATGTAAAAATTATTATTTTGAAAAACATAATTGCGCGGAAAACGGGGATAATAAAAAAGTGTTATTGGATTTTACTATTGCTAATGAAACAACTGAC
>CATJCJ010000129.1 GCA_949738935.1 uncultured Eubacteriales bacterium
GGTGCGGTGTGCATTACCGCGCGTACGTGTGTACTTATGCGGGACATGCGACTGTGTTGGCAAAGAAGATGATGGCGGAGCACAAGGGTGAACTGACGATTGTAGTTGTGGGCGGCGACGGGACATTCAATGAGGTGTTAAACGGGATTTCAGATTTCGGGCGCGTGACCTTTGGATTTATCCCGGTGGGCTCCGCAAATGATCTCGGCTATGGGCTGGGGATTTCAGGCGACCCGCTTCAGTCGCTTCGGCGGATTTTGCGCTGCGGGCGGATTTTGCGCATGGATATCGGAAAAACAACGTTTCACAGGGATGGGAGCAGCCGCTATTTTGCCATCAGTTCAGGAATCGGACTGGATGCGGAGGCATGCGTACAGTCCTGTGGCGGCAGAATAAAAAACATGCTGAACCGCCTACATCTTGGAATGCTCAGTTACGTTTTGAACGCGGTGCGTCTCGTGTTTGTGCAGCCTTTGAGCCTTGCGAAGCTTGTATTTACGGATGCAAGAGGACGGGAGCGGGTGATAAAGGTACGTCGCCTTTATTTTCTGGCGGGCATGAACCAGCCGTGTGAGGGTGGTCATCTGATGATGGCGCCCGCGGCGAGCGCGTGTGACGGAAAGCTTTCCTTTGCGATGGCATACGGGTTCGGGCGTGCGCAGGCGCTTCTTAGCCTTGCACTTCTGGCTTTGCGCAGACATGAGCATATATCCGGCTATGAGGTGGTGAATGCACGGAAATGCCGTATTATGCTGGCAGACAATTTACAGGTGCACACGGATGGAGAAACTTTCGGCAGTCACTGGGATATCACGGTTGAATGTCTTCCAAAAAAATTGCAGATCATACTTTGAAACAGGTTATAAAAGAAGAACCCCTTTCATACTATCTAATAAGTAATGGAGCGCCGCGCGTGGATGAAATTCCGTGACGGTGTGCCAACAGGCGCAGAGCCGGAGACTGAGATAGCAGAAGGGGGTTTTTTATGTCCAATATATTAAGCGCGGAATACAATTTGTATA
>CATJCJ010000130.1 GCA_949738935.1 uncultured Eubacteriales bacterium
CAGCGAAAATAATTTTTATCTTGTCTACTTTTGTTCATTCTTAAATTAACGTGAGTTTAATGGAATTTTATAATTAATGGAACCTTTTTTTTTCGCAAAAGGTTCCAAACATCCCAAAATGCTCTCAAGGCATTAAAAACCTTGAGGTTTCACCTCAAACTCCACAAACTTTTTTAAAAAAGTTTGACAAAAACTTTTGTGCGAAACTATGTTTCGCTGAGTTTCAGTGAAAATTTTCATCGAACTCACGTTAAATTAAATTGCTATAAATAGATAAATAAAAGCTATGTCAGTGTTTTTTAACAAAAACAACGAAATATAACAAATAACACTAATATATTGTGGACTTTTTAAATATTATCTATTATAATAAAGAAGGTGAAAGTTATTTTTAATATGAGAGGAGTTTTTGTAATGAAACTGAAGCTGCGTGGAAAATTGATTTTAAGTATGGGGATTCTTATCTTTGTTACGGTGTTGTTGATTTCGGCTCTGTCCTATTTGTCTCTGCAGAGAGCATATGATAAAAATATTGAAGCTGAAAAAGAAAAGTTAGACCAGATTATTCAGAGTCAAGTAGAATGTATGATTGGGGTGTTACAGGCGGAATATGATAAATATCAGAACGGTGAGATTACTGAGGAAGAAGCTATGGAAAATGCAAAGTATATTGTACGTACTACTCGATATAATAATGGAACAGGTTATTTTTGGGCAGACATGGCAGACGGAACAAATGCGGTACATATTAATCCGGATGTAGAAGGCACCAACCGTTATAATACACAGGATGAAAGAGGAAATTATTTCGTACGTGATACTATTGCTGCCGGGGATAAAGCAGAGGGAGGCTTTATAGATTTTTATTTCGCAAAATCCGGAGAATCTGAAGCTAAGGCTAAAAGAGGCTTTGTCAAAAAGTTTGCGCCTTATGGCTGGTATATTGGAACGGGAAATTATGAGGAGGACATGTTGCCTATTATACAGGAAGAACTTGACGCGGCAAACAAATCTTGTTTTCAGGCAATATTGGTAACATGTTTTTTTGGCTTAATTATTTTTATAATTGGTATTATTGCAATTTCTATAATAGCCAAGAAAATGGCGGACCCCATCAAGGCGGCATCGGAACGTCTTATTGAACTCAGTAAAGGAAATCTTAGTGATGATGTTGACGAGTTTAAAGCGGAAGATGAAATTGGGGATTTGACACGTGCCCTAGCGAAAACAGTGCAGATATGGCGTGATTATATTAGGGATATATCTACATCTTTAGCGGAACTCGACAAAGGAAATCTTAGATTTGATATAGAAATGGAATACGTGGGAGATTTTGAACCAATTAAAGAATCATTTCAGCATACTATTCATAAATTGAATAATACTTTTAAAAATTTAAATATAAGTGCAAAAGAGGTGGCAAATGGTTCGGAGCAAGTAGCAAACGGCGCTCAGGCACTTGCCCAAGGAACTACTGAACAAGCGTCATCTGTAGAGGAATTGGCTGCTACTATAAATGAAATAAACGATCATGTTTCAAATAATGCGGAAAACTCAAAGCAGACCAGCAATCAAGCTTTGACCACTGTAACAGAACTAGAAGTAGGAAAAAAACAAATGAAACAAATGATTACCGCAATGAATCAGATTAATGATTCGTCATCTGAGATTAGTAAGATTATAAAGACTATTGAAGATATTGCTTTTCAAACAAATATACTTGCGTTAAATGCGGCAGTTGAGGCGGCGCGTGCTGGTTCGGCTGGAAAAGGATTTGCTGTTGTTGCCGATGAGGTTCGTAATTTGGCAAGCAAATCTGCGGAAGCGTCTAAGAATACAGCCTCTCTCATTAAAGCGACTGTTCGGTCTGTACAGGAAGGTACAGATATAGCCAATCAGACTGCCGAGTCACTTGACCACATTGTCCTATCATCTGAAGAATCAGCAACACTGGTTCAGAAGATTTCAAAGGCATCTCAGGAACAAGCATCGGCTATTGCGCAGGTAACGATGGGAATTGATCAGATTTCCAGTGTGGTACATACTAATTCTGCGGCTTCTGAGGAAAGTGCGGCGGCAAGTGAGGAATTATCAAGTCAAGCGCAGATTTTAATGAATTTGGTTAAACAGTTTAAAATTAGAGAAGATTAAGAAAAATATAAAATAAGCGGTTGCTTTAGAAATAAAAAATATTTCTAAAGCAACCGCTTATTTTATATTTTTCTTAATCTTCTGATAATCTGATATCTTAGATTATCAGAGAGCTTCTTAAATTATTAATTAAATTAATTTCCGGTTATTTTCTGATTTGTCCATTGCCATAAATAATGTATTTTGTTGAGGTAATTTCTTTAAGTCCCATAGGACCTCTGGCGTGAAGCTTCTGGGTACTTATACCGATTTCAGCACCAAATCCAAATTCATTTCCATCTGTAAATCGTGTTGATGCGTTAACATATACAGCGGCGGAATCAATTTCATCAATAAATCTTTCCGCATTAGTGTAATTTTGAGTAACAATTGACTCAGAATGACCGGTAGAGTATTTTTGAATATGAGTAATGGCTTCATCAAAATTGTTAACAACTTTAACAGCGAGGATATAATCAAGATATTCTGTCTCCCAATCTTTTTCTGATGCCAGAATAATATCGGGAACAATAGAATAAACAGTTTCATCTCCTCGAATTTCAACATTTTTTTTTCGAAGAGTAGCGATAGCCAGAGGTAAAAATTCCTTTGCTATATTTTTGTGAACAAGTAACGTTTCACAAGAGTTACATACACTGGGTCTTTGAGCTTTAGAATTTACGATAATATTAACAGCATCAGAAATAACAGCGCTCTCATCAATAAAAACATGACAATTTCCTGTACCTGTCTCAATTACGGGAACTGTACTGTTTTCCACAACTGTTTTAATAAGTCCGGCTCCGCCTCTCGGAATTAGAAGATCAAGATAGTCATTCATCTTCATCATAGCGATAGATGAGTCTCTGCTTGTGTCCTCAACAAGTTGAACTATATTGGGATTAATAATGCCATTAAATGCGTCTTTAAAAGTTTTTATAATAGCTTTATTAGAATTTATAGCTTCTTTTCCGCCCCTTAAAATAACAGCGCTTCCCGCCTTAAAACAAAGTCCAAAGGCGTCAGAAGTAACATTTGGTCTTGCCTCATAAATCATCCCTATTACACCCATAGGAACTCTTTTTTGACCAACTCTCAGACCATTTGGCAAAGTTCTCATATTAATAATCTCACCTATGGGGTCGGCAAGCTTAGAAATCTGCGAAAGTCCTTCAGCCATATCATTAATTCGCTCTGTTGTTAGAGTTAATCTTTCAATAATAACATCAGTAAGTCCATTATTTTTAGCATTATTAAGGTCTTTTTTGTTTTCATTGAGTATATAATCAATATTTTTAATAAGGGAATTTGACGCTAATATTAAAATCTCATCTTTTTTTTGGGGAGACATTTTGGCGATGTCTAAAGAAGCGGCTTTAGCCGCTAAGCCCATTTCTGTTAAAAGCATTTTAAAAGCCTCCAATCGTTCAGAATATTGTCATTAAATTATTTTTTTGAGTGATTTATGAGCGTATTTTCAGATAAAATTAAATCAACAGGAATATCAAATTTATTATGAATAATTTCATCAATAATTTGAAAATCAAACGCACACCCAACAGTAAGAAAACTTTCATTCTCACTCAGATATTTATCATAAAAACCTCCGCCATAGCCAAGTCTAAAGCCCTTTTTATCAAAAGCAAGAGCCGGAACAATAATAATCGTTTTAAAATCCGGCTTAATTATTTTGTCAAAAATAAGTTTCGGTTCTAAAATACCAAATTTATTTTTTGAAAGTTCATTAAGATTTTTTATCTCAATAAAAAACATTTCATGAGCATTTCCTGACATAACAGGCACGGCAACAGTTTTTTTATCAGATAATGCTCTGTCGATAATAATAGAAGAGACAAATTCAGATTTATAATTAATATATGTAAAAATTTTCTGTGAAGTTCTATAAACATCCATATCAAAAAGTCGATTGCATATTATAGAACTTCTCTGATATATTTCAGCCTCTGAAAGAGAATCTCTTTTTTCTTGAAAAATTTTCCTTAAACTCTTCTTATCCATTAAAACCACCAAAACAAAGAATATGAAATAATCCATAAAATTTATAAATCAAAAAATTAATTAGGACATATCTAAAAACTAAAATATGCGCAAAAAATTATAAAAAATAGAATAAAATTAAAGAGTTTTCGCTTATTTTTTAATAATTTTTGGATATTATGTTTTTGAAAAAATAAAAATAATCCTAAAATAAGGTTTTATATATTTTTAACAGTTGGTATGAGTTTTAACATACGCTCTAAGGTTTTTATACTGCCGTAAATAAAGTGCCAATATTCTTACCGTTAATAATATCAAAAATATCTTCTGGCTTTTCTCCCGAGGCAATAACCATATCAATACCAGAATCATTAACCATTTTTGCGGCTTTAACTTTTGTTATCATACCTCCTGTGCCCAATGAGTTCAAGGAACCTCCGGCAAGACTATATATTTCATCATTAACTCCAAGAACAGTTGAAATGATTTCTGCATTTGAATTCAAATTAGGGTCGCTGCGATACATACCATCAATATCTGATAAGATTATGAGCAATTTTCCATTAATCAATTTTGCAACATAAGCAGACAAAGTATCATTGTCACTAAACTCATTAAGTTCATCTATTGCGACAGTATCATTTTCATTTACAATAGGAATAACCCCTAGTTTAAACAGTTCTTCCATAGTATTTCTTGCGTTTCGTCGTTTAACCTCATGGTCAAAAATATTTTTAGTAATTAATATTTGGGCTACCTTTTGATTATACTCCATAAAAAATTTTTGATAAATCTGCATTAAAACAACTTGACCCACAGCAGACGCGGCTTGTTTTCCAATAACATCTCTTGGTCTTTCCTTAAGTCCAAGTCTGTCAGTTCCAACAGCGATGGCGCCGGAAGAAACAAGAACAACTTCTTTTCCTTGATTTCTCAAGTCAGTCAAAACCCAAGCTAGATTTTGTATCTTTTTCAAATTAATAGAACCATTATCATAAGTAAGAGATGTAGTTCCAACTTTAACTACAAGTCTTTTATGCTCACTTAGCCTATCTCTATAATCATACACAATAATCATCCTCTTTAGTTAGCGGAAACAGAAAAGTACTCAACAGGTTCCTTGTCGCTTTTAAACTCATTAACATAATTATTAAATTCTTCCTCAGATATTGAATAATCAGGTTCTTTATCAGAAGCTCCTTGATTTTGAAAATCATCACTGTTTACATCAATATAATGATATTCAGTTTCTCCAGTTTCAGAATTATTAGATTTACCAAGAATTTTTTCAGGGTTAAATCCAAGAACGAAATCACATCCATTTTTTGACGCGTTAACTTCACCGTAATTTTCAAAAACATAATCAATCATATTAAAAAGAGCATATTGTTCAATACCAACACCATACATATTTTCAATAAGTTTTTTAGCGTCCTCGTCAGTGCCAATACCAGTTTGAGTTTTAATAGCTTCTATATCTTCCTGTGATATTTCATCAATAGTTTTTAAGCATACAAAAAGACCTTTAGATTCATTAATATTTTTAAACATATCAATAGAAGCGATAAAAGTTCCACCAATACCATTAAATTTTCCAATTTTATATTCTCCATTTTCTTTTAAACCGATATACCCAACTATTTTTTCCATTCCTTGAGTTTTATCAGAAACTTCAAGAACAATTTCTTTAACACCATCATTATTAATTAAATCAACAAAATAATAGCCTTTAACGGTATATCCATTTTCCTCAATGTATTTTTTATAGCTGTTGCTTTGTTTAACTTTTTCAAAAATTCTTTCCGGAGAGTTATTATAAATGTTCATAGCCACTCCAAAAACGCCGCCTAATATAACAATAACAACAACTCCTATAAATAAACTTCTAACAATATTTTTAGTTTTTTTGCTCTTTTTCTCAATAGAAGAATATTCATCACTCAATTCAGGAATATCTGAATTTTCATTATCAAGACTAAATTCTTTTTCAAAAATATTTTCTTTATCAGTTACATTTTCATCTTCAGAAATATTTTTACTATCAAAAGTTTTTTCGCCGTTGAAAATATTTTCATCAAAATCAGTTTCACTATCAGATATAGGCTCGTGATTAATAACACTTTCATTATCTGATATATTTTCATTTTTAATAACAGCGCCGCAATTTTTACAAATTGTTTCGTCTTCTGAGACTTCACTGCCACAATTTTTACAAATCATAATAAATCCTCCATTTTTTAATATTAGATTAAGGCAATACCGACATCAAATATTATAAATCTGATGTCGGTATTATCTTATAACTTTTATCTGTAATAAACCACAACAGGTTCACCAACTTGCATTATAGCATTCGCTTTTTTTGCGGTGCTTAAAGACAAGTTTACACATCCGTGAGAGCCATAACCCGCTTTCCATCTAGCGAGTCCAAAAGATGGCTGCCAAGTGGCATCATGCAATCCGCATCCCTGAGAAAAATGAGCCCAGTAATTAACCCAAACATCCCATGTTGGTCCTTTAAGACGGCTTCTTCCTGTATTACACTTTAAGGACCAAACACCGGCTGGTGTGGGAGTGGATTTTTTTCCTGTAACGCAATAATCTGATAATACGCATTTTCCATTTTTAAACCAATGAACAGTTTGATTTGTAAGGTCTATTTCAATATATGTTCCGCCAATATCATTTCCATAAGTTGTCTGAGCGCCGGAAAAAGCTGATTTTGAAGATTTATAAGAAAATGTGCTATCTTTAAAATTTACAAGGCTTTGGTATACATTATTAGTTAAACCTGTCATATCAACTTTCCATCCATAATCTCCAACAGGGACATTTACAATAACACCGTCATGAGTTTTGAATTTTCGTGAGTAGGGGGCGGTATTGTATGTATCAACTATTTTTTTACAATAATTATAGACTTTGTTAAAATCAATAGCGCCTGTATTAATATTTGTAAATGAGGCTATATCAGCTGGCGTAATAGTTTTCTTTATTGAGTCAATTTGAATATAAATTTTAGATTTTAAATTTTTATTCAACCTGCTTAAATGAGACTGCATATTACTTGAAAGAGAGTAACCTTGGGGAACGCTGAATAAATTTGTGTTTTTATTGAAACTAATATCAGACACTTTAGCGATTTTAACCGTAGGAGACGCTGTAACATCTGGGTTCACCAGTTTAGGAGGATTAGCGGGAGTAGCGGGTTGTTTAGACGGAGATTTTGGTTTAACTGGCATAGAAGGTACGGTAGGGGTTTCCGGGACAGTAGGGGTAGCAGGAATATTATTAACTATAGTTGTCATTTCTGTTGTCGTCTCTGTCGTTATTTCCGTTGTTGTCTCTGTCGTTATTTCCGTTGTTGTCTCTGTTGTTATTTCATCATAAGTGTTTGATACTTTAATGGTGTTTTCATATTCAATTTCAAAAGCGCTTACATAAAGACAATTTGTTGTGACTACAATTGCCGAAAGCATAATACTAATATATTTTTTCATAAAAAATCTCTCCTCTTTTCATTTGATGAATATTTTGTAAAATGTATAGAGTATTATAATTTATAGTTACACAATACTCCATTAGAGGCTATTATTATATTTATGTTAAAATTACCTCTGTGTGATTTCTACGACTCAAATAAAAACCGTATGAGAACATCATGAAATTGTATTTTTACAAAATTAATTGTTATTTTCAAGTTTATTTTGTCAATTTCATTGATGTTATATAAAATCGGCATTTCCTTAATTATATTTTAAATAGATTGTTTTGTCAATTATAATATTAAAATACTTACTATGTAAATAGCATTTACTTTTTTGAGGTTAGTTGTATAATAAAATAGGACATAAAAATAAAAAAATCATGGCAATCTATCAATCTATAGTACAATGTTAATCATTACAAAAACATAAACAAAATGAGACTGATATGGCTTACAATAATAATATCACAAAAGAAAGAAAATTTAAACACATAAATTATGAACAGAGAAAAATAATAGAAAAGCTTCTGTAAGAAAAAATATATTTGTTAGTATCGGTTTTCCCGTATTTGTCAGCAAGTAAACTTGTATAATATATTAAAGGAAATACCTCAAGTAAATTACAAATGGAGTATAGAGAATTAAATAAATAGTTTTGGGGACTGCATCTATGGATAAGAGGGTATTTTGCGGTAAGCAGCGTAAATGCTATAGATGAAATCATACAAGAGTATGTAAAAAATCAAGATTTGTGAAGAAAGAGTTGTTAAAAGTGATAATTTTGATATTGGACAATTTTAGGCTACTTCAGCAGCAGGATAAACCTACAGGATTTAGCTGGCAGTGGTTTATTTTTAGGTTGGATTGCTTTATATAAAATAACATGAGAATATAATTTCCTCAACTATGATAATTTTGTAAAAATTTTATAAAAATATGTAAAATCACTTGAATTTATTTTATTTTTGTGTCAATATATAATAGAGCGAAAATATTATAAAAACTCTGATTTATTGTATTAATTAGTGTTTTATTATGCTTTGGAGGAATAATTATGATTAAAACTGACATTGTCATAATTGGTTCAGGTATCGCCGCTTTAAGTGTCGCAGTTACGCTCTGTAAAAATGGAAGAAAGGCTATTATTCTTACAAAGGGCTTAAGAAATTCCAGTAACTCAAGTCTTGCTCAGGGAGGAATTTCTGTCGCTCTTTCAAAAAATGACAATTTTAATATGCATTATAACGACACTTTAGAGGCCGGATGTTATTATAATAATCCTGAAGCGGTTATGGCGCTTGTGTCAAATGCTCCTAAAGTTATAAAAGATTTTATAAACTCGGGAATGAAGTTTGACACTGACGAAAAAGGTAATTTGCTTTTTGGCAAAGAAGGGGCCCACCATATTAACCGAATTATTCATGCCGGTGGAGACAGGACGGGTCAAAAAGTTATGGAAGAGCTTTTTTCACAATTAAATGAAAACATAACTATTAACGAAGGTGAAATGGTTATGGAGCTTAGAGTTAAAAACAATGAATGTAGCGGTGTAATTACACGTGATTTGGACGGTAATATAAACCGTTATGAAGCCAACTATACAATACTAGCGACAGGCGGTATCGGTCAGCTTTATCCTTGTACCTCTAATGATATTACTATTACTGGTGACGGCTTGGCTATGGCCTATAGAGCGGGGCTTGAGCTTAGCAATCTTGAATTTATTCAGTTTCATCCAACTATGCTTAATATAAATGGTAAGACTAAAGGTCTTGTTTCAGAGGCTGTCAGAGGCGACGGCGGTATACTTGTTAATCAAAATGGAGTTAAAATTATGGAGGGAGTACATGAACTTAAGGATCTTGCTCCAAGAGATGTTGTCTCAAGAGTTGTTTACAACAGATGTCTTAGAGGGGACCATATTTATCTTGATATTTCAAGGATTGAGAACTTTGAGGAACGTTTTCCGTATGTTTCTGAAATTTGTAAGGAAAATGGAATTGATTTAAGTAAAAAACTTATACCTATAAGACCTGGCGCGCATTTTCATATGGGTGGCATTAAAGCGTCTCCTGATGGAAAAACAAATATAAATGGTCTTTACGCTATCGGAGAGGCAGCTTGTACAGGTGTTCATGGAGCAAATCGTTTGGCGAGCAACTCTCTGCTTGAGGGGATTGTTTTTGGAAGATTTACCGCTGAAAATATTATGAAATCTAAAAGAATCGCTTTACACTTTGATGATGAGGAATCTTATGTTAAGCTTGACAAGTTGCCTGATAAGGCGGAGATTCAAAAAAAAATGATGGAATTTATTGGAATTGTTCGCTACAGAAATAAAATACCTAAAATTATAAAGTGGTTTGAAAATTTTATTCCTGATAAACTTGAAAAACCTTTTGGTAAAATAAATTTAACAGAAATTACGGACGAGCAGATGGAAATATATAATATGCTTACTTCGGGGTATCTTATCGCCAAATCTGCTTTTAATCGTGACGAGAGCCTTGGGGCGCATTATATAATTAGTGAGGAGTGAGAAATTTTGAATATACTCAAAGCGAGAGAACTTGTTAAAAATTTTTTGATTGAGGATATTAATACGGGAGATTTGTCTTCGGAACTTGTATTTGATGAAAATATGTACGGAAAAGGTGTTTTTATTACTAAAGACAATGGAATTATTTGCGGAACTAGGCTTATTTCTTTGACTTATGAGATTTTTGGTGATGATATTTCAGTTAATCTGTTAAAAAAAGACGGTGAGAAAATTGAAAAAGGTGAGAAAATCGCTGAGGTTAGTGGAAAAATAAGAACACTTTTGTCTTGTGAAAGAATTATTTTGAATATTTTGCAGCATATGAGTGGGATTGCGTCATATACAAAAAAAGCTGTTGAGCTTTTGGATGATTCCGCTATCAGAATTTGTGATACAAGAAAAACAACGCCTGGTATGAGACTTTTTGAAAAGTACGCGGTTATATGTGGCGGAGGCTTTAATCATAGAATTGGTTTGTATGATGGGGTTATGCTTAAAGATAATCACATTGCTTTTGCCGGCGGAATTACTAAGGCGGTTGAGCTTGTTCGCTCAAAAGTCGGGCATATGGTTAAAATTGAGGTTGAAACAGAAAGTAAAGAACAGGTTCTTGAAGCTGTTAAGGCTGGGGCTGATGTTATTATGTTTGATAACAGGACACCTGAGGAGATTAAAGAACTTTCAAAACTTGTTCCCAAACATATAATAACAGAGGCTTCAGGCGGAATAGATTTTAATAATATTAATGATTTTAAAGGTTGCGGGGTTAATTATATTTCTATGGGAGCTCTTACACATTCGGCTATTCCCCTTGATATTAGTTTTAACAGTATGGAGGGAAATAAACTATGATTAATCGTATAATTGAAATAAAAAAAGAACTTGGTGATGATTTGCTTATTCTTGCTCATCATTATCAAACTGACGAAATTGTTGGAGTTGCGGACTTTGTGGGAGATTCTCTTAAATTGGCTCAATACGCCGAAAAAAATAAATCAGCCAAGTATATTGTTTTTTGCGGTGTTCATTTTATGGCTGAAACTGCTGATATTTTGACAGATGATAGTCAGATTATTATTATGCCTGATAATAACGCGGGTTGTGATATGGCGAATATGGCGGATATATTACAAACAGAAAAAGCTTGGAAAAAACTTACTCAAATATTTGGTAATAATATTATACCTATTACCTATGTAAATTCAAAAGCGTCTGTTAAGGCGTTTTGCGGCAGACATGAAGGAACTGTTGTTACTTCTTCAAATGCATTGAAAATTGTTGAGTGGGGTTTTAATCAAAAAGAGAAAATATTCTTTTTGCCTGACCAAAACCTGGGAAGAAATACAGCCGCTGATTTAGGAATTAAGCTTGATGAAATGGCCGTATGGAATCCGATTGCCGAAACTTTAGAGTACGATGGAGACATTAGCAATATAAAAGTTATATTATGGAAAGGTTATTGTTATGTTCATCACAATATTGATGTAAAAAAAGTTATGGCTTTAAAAAAGAATTTTCCTGATGTTAAAATTATTGTTCATCCTGAGTGTCAGTATGAGGTCGCGTCTATCGCTGATTTTAAAGGTTCTACAGAATATATAATAAATCAAATTGAAAATTCCGGCAAAGGTTCTTTTTGGGCTGTTGGAACAGAATTTAATCTTGTTCGCAGGCTTAAGGAAAAATATTCGGATAAGAATATTGAGATTATTGACAAGGAAAGTAAATGTAAGGATATGAGTTTAACTTCCGCTAAAAATCTTTTAAGAGTTCTTGAGGGAATTTTAAGAGGAGAGATTATGAATAAAGTGAATGTTGAGAAAAGTATTGCTAAAGACGCTAAAAAAGCGCTGGATACTATGCTTTCATTAAGTATTTAACTAACTATAGAGTTGTTTGTACATTAGATGATACATAGTTTCGTGTTTTAACTTTATGTGAGAGGTTGTTTTGAATGAAAATTTTGGATTATTTAAAAGAAAGTGTTTTGATAACTGACGGCGCTATGGGAACTTATTACGCGGGGGCTGTTGAAAAACCTTTTCAAAATAATGTTTTGGCAAATATTTACTCTCCGATTGATGTTGAGAAGATTCATAAAGAATATATTGAGTCAGGTTCGAAACTTATTAGAACAAATACTTTTCGAGCTAATACTTATATGCTTGACGGTGATATTGAGTTTGTGAGAAAGATTATTTCGGCGGGTTGTAAAATCGCTAAAAAAGTGGCCTTTGAAAAAGATGTGTTTGTTGGGGCTAGTATCGGACCTATCCCTGATGTAGATACAGAAGTTGACCACACAAAAGAGTATTTTGAGATTGTTGACACTTTTGTTTCTGAGGGTATTGATATTTTTATTCTTGAAACGTTTTATAGTTTGGATTATGTTAAAGAGATTGTTAAATACATAAAGTCAAAAAACAGAGACTATTTTGTTATTACTCAGTTTTCTGTTAATGATACAGGGGTTACAAAAAAGTCTTTAAGTGTTGGAAGAATTGTCTCTGAGCTTAAAGATTTTGCTGGTATAGACGCTATTGGGTTTAACTGCGGTGTTGGGCCTCTGCATATGATTAATATAATTAAAGAGCTTCCGGATTTGGGAAGGGTATTTGTTTCAGCTATGCCTAACGCAGGGTATCCCGAATTTATTGATAATAAAGTTGAGTATGTTATGAACCCTAAATATTTTGCTAAAATGTGTGCTGAATTGATCTATGAGAAGGTTAAAATTATTGGTGGATGTTGTGGAACAACTCCTGAGCATATTAGATTACTTAAAGAGAATATTTTGGCTATTCCTCATAAAGTTTCAGGAGATTCGGTTTTATTAAATGTGGAAGTTAAAAAAGAAAATCAGGACATTAAAAATGGTTTTCATAAAAAACTTGAAAAAGGTGAGTTTGTTATCGCTGTTGAACTTGACCCTCCTTTTAAAGCCTCTGTTGATAAGCTTGTTAGGGGGGCGAAAGTTCTTAAGGAAAAAGGTGTTGATATTATTACTATTGCTGATTCACCTATGGGAAAATCTCGGGCGGATTCTATGGTTATCTCAACAAGGATAAGGCGAGAGGCAAATATTGAGGTTTTGCCTCATATTTGTTGTCGTGACAGAAATAGTATTTCTTTGAGGTCATCTGTTTTGGCCGGATATATTGAGGGAATAAGAAATTTTCTCGTTGTTACGGGAGATCCTGTTCCCGAAGAACTTAGGGGAAGTGTAAAAAGTGTTTTTGACCTTAATTCATTTTCTCTTATAAATATGATTCGGGAAATGAACCATGATATTTTTGATAGTGAAAATGTTAAAATAGGCGGGGCTGTTAATTTTAATGTTAAAAATAAAAATTCTGAGTATAAAAGGCTTTTAAAGAAGGTTGAGTCCGGAGCTGAGTTTTTTCTTACACAGCCTATATTTACAGATGATACTGTTGAGTTTATAAAGAGACTTCCAAAAGAACGTGATTTTAAAATTTTAGGGGGTATTATGCCTATTGTTTCTTATAGAAACGCCCAGTTTCTCAATAATGAAATGCCGGGAATTGCCGTTTCTGATAATTATGTTTCTAAATTTTCATCTGATATGGATAGGGAAACAGCGGAAAAGATTGGTATTGGTATTGCCGTTGAAATCGCTGAAAAAATACAAGATTATGTTGATGGACTTTATATTATGACACCTTTTAACAGATATGAAATGGTTGCTGATATTTTAAGAAAACTGAAAAGAATTTAATTACTTTAAAGTTTTTAAACTGAAAATATCTGAAATTTATTGATATTCAGCTGTTTTCAGTTTAAAAGATTGTCCGAATTTAGCAAGTTATTTTATCAACAATATACATACAATATACAAATTAATTAATATGAAAAGGAATTTTATGGAGCTTTTATGGAATTAAATTGATAGCTCTTTTTAGTTCTTCAAGGTCTTTGTGTATGTAGACTGAATTTGTCAAATCTTGCGTTGAGTGTCTGAGTATTTTTTTATTGTAATAGGGTTGGCTTCGTATTTATCAAGTAATATGGCTGTAGTATGCCATTATGGTATAATAACAATAAATTAAAAAAGCCTATATATTCAAGGGTTTTAGGGCTTGTCTTTGTTATTTTTCATTGTTTTTCCCAGTAAAAACCAAGACAAATTTATATTAAAAAATTTTTAATGTTATATTAGCAATAAAATTTTTGCAAGGCAGAAATATGGTATATATTAAAATTATGTCGAAACAAAATATAAGCAAAGGTTTGTATACCAACAATAAAAAAATATTCTGTTGATAAAGTTATAGTTATGAATATATTGAAATTGTACTTTATTGCTGAGTTTTGTAATTAAATATTGAAGTCAATAATATTTTTGTTTTTACTATGATATATTTTTATACATAGTTAAAGATGATTTATTTGTATTGCCTGTACATAAAGACGTTGAGTTTATCAGCGTCTTTTTTATTGTCAAATGAAAACCCCGCGCTATGCGTGGGGTTCAAAAAAGCTTACAGCTATGAGTATAATAAAAAGAATCTCCTCCTGTGATATAATAGAGAAAGTCTGCAACCAAATTTATAAGTCACAGGAGGAGATTCAAATGAATCATAATAATACTTTAGCACACACAACGTGGAATTGCAAATATCATATAGTATTTGCGCCAAAATACATAAGAAAGGTAATCTATGGAAAAATAAAGTCTGACATAGGAAAAATAGAAAAAAGTGTACACAGCTCTCCGTCAGCGTGATAAGGAACACCATTCTCAGCTTTAATTGTTCCAAGACTAACCTGATTCACAAGTCCGTTAAGATTAATCTGGTCTTCTGTTTTCAAGCTGAAATGTTTTAGACTTCCGTCCGAGAGAATAACGTCAATACCATTAAAAATAGTTTTCTCACAAATATCCGATAATTGCTTTATTTTGTCAGCTTTTACCTCCTCAAGAGTAGGCTCTATAATTTTTCTCGCTTCCTCGTCAGACTCGACAGGCATTCCGTCATACATCTGAATATCACTTACATCAAATTCGGTAATCTTATACTCAATTCCTTTTCTTTGAAGCTCAGATATGAGCCCGTTAAGTTCCAAATCATCCGCTATGTATTGAATAACATCAAATTTGGTCTCTGTATTTCCACCTTGTGATGAATATTTGTATTCCACACAATACTTATTAATCATTACTTTTCCATTTTGTACATAATATTTTTTCATAAAATAAATTCCTCCTTAAAGTTCTGTTTCTGTAGCGGTATATCCGTCAGCCACATTACAAGTTTCGATTGTATCATATACTTCCCAGCCCCTTCCAAAGAACTGAACATCAATCTCGCCTTCAGCGTCAGCCTTTCCGCTTTCGACATAAAAATCAATATATTGGTCGTCAGCCCCATATTTAGTGACAATCCTCAGCTTTGTAACAGATATG
>CATJCJ010000131.1 GCA_949738935.1 uncultured Eubacteriales bacterium
CGCTTTTTTCTCTTTAGAGATTGTTGAGTTTTTTACAGCCAAGCGAACACCACCTTTATTGTTTTTATATTATCACATTTTTTTATTATTTTCAAGTGCCGGGAAAATAAAGATTTATATTTCTCTTTTTATCAGATAATTCACTTCTACTGCTGTTTATATCATATTTTTTTAAGTTCCGTAAAAATATGATATAAATAGCATCAGAGGTTTAATTATCTTTAATAACGTGAGTTCGATAAAAAACTTTTGTAAAACTGCCGTTTTCAAGCGGCGAAACGAAGTTTCGCACAAAAGTTTTTGTCAAACTTTTTTCAAAAAGTTTGCGGAGTTTGAGGCAGAGCCTCAAGGTTTTAATGCTCAGGGAGCATTTTGGAGGTTTGGAACCTTTTTGCGATAGAAAAAGGTTCCAAAATTTCATCGAATTTACGTTTTAATAACTTAAAATTACACTACTTTACAGATTTTTCTTTTTAACATTATTAAAAAAGACTTCTATAAATTGTAAAACTCTAATTTGAGTTTCAATAAATAGAAGTTTTTTTTATTTTATAATAAACAATGTAGGAAAGTCCGTTTGAATAGGAGGGATTTACTTATGATTTTTGGTTACATTCGTGTATCGACAAAAGAACAAAACGAGGACAGACAGATTATTGCTTTAAATGAGTACAACATTCCTGATAAAAATATCTATACGGATAAACAAAGCGGAAAAGATTTTGAGAGAAAGCAATACAAAAAAATGCTTAAAAATATAAAAGAAAACGATTTAGTAATAGTCAAAAGTATTGATAGATTGGGAAAAAACTACGAGAAAATTATTGAACAATGGAGAATAATAATGAAAATTAAAAAAGCTGATATTTTTGTTATTGATATGCCGGTGCTTGACACAAGACGAGGAAAAGACTTAGTGGGTACTTTTTTAAGTGATATTGTATTGCAGGTTTTAAGTTTTATCGCTGAAAACGAAAGAGATAACATAAAACAAAGACAAGCTGAAGGAATAGCTGCGGCAAAGGCTAAAGGCGTAAGATTCGGCAGACCGCCGAAAGAACTTCCTCAAAACTTTGTATCTGTCTATAAAAAATGGATAAACAAAGAATTGTCTATTAAAGAAGCTGGAAAGGCTTGCGATATGCCTGCGGCTACTTTTTTTTATAAGGTAAAAAAATTTAAAAACACCACATTTCAAAAATATGGTAAAAATCCAAAAAAGTACACACGTTGTTGAATAGAGATAGCCTGTATAAAGGATTGTATAAAATAATTAAATTTTATGTGATATTGTTGCATATTTTTATGTTATTATGTATAATAA
>CATJCJ010000132.1 GCA_949738935.1 uncultured Eubacteriales bacterium
ATTACCCGTGCCGGATTTCCGCCAACCACAGTATTTGCCGCCACGTCCTTTGTAACAACAGCTCCGGCAGCAACTACCGCATTTTCGCCGACTGTGACATCGGGCAGAATAACCGCCCTCGCACCAATCCACGCATTCTTTTTGATGTGGATTTTCCTACAAAGCAGTATCCAGTGGTCTGCAAAATCATGGTTTGCCGTAAGCAATGTTACTTCAGAGCCGATCATTACATCATCCTCAATCTCAATGCCGCCCCTCGACATACAAGTGAGGTTGTGATTGATAATAACATTTTTTCCAATTTTAACATTCTTCCCCAAGTCAATCTGCATGGGAGGGAAGATAACGCTTCCCTCCGGCAGAGGAGATTCAAAAAGTTTATCCGTCAGCCGCCGCCCTTCCTCGGAATGAGGCTCGGTCTGATTGATATGAAAGCACAGCTTTCCGCATCTGTGGATTTCATGGACGGAAGCCTGATAGCTTTCGTCCCGCATATTGACACGTTCCAGTTCCATACCACCGCCTCCTTAGACTTCCTTTACGTCCGTCCATGTGAAGTGGGAAGTGCGGTTAGCAATCAGCCATCTGCCGTCCTGCTTTACATATTCGTCCTCATACCATACGCCCTGCATATTGCGGACACGTTTGCCCTCCTCATTCTTACCGATCAAAACTACTTGACAATAAGATTTTCCTTTCGCATGATCGCCGTCCACATGGACTACCTGCTGCCCGTTCATGTGATACACCGTATCAAAAAGTGCAAGAAAAGCGGCGCACCCAGCTTCGATTTCCTCCCGTCCGTGCTGCTCTGAAATTTTCTGCTCCCCCTGATAAGAAGTCAATACCGCATCCTCCGCAAACAAGTCCGCCTGCGTCTTTACATCCTTTTCATCCGCCAGAATGGAAAAAGTATCCACCAGCTCCTTAATCTCCATTTTTGCTTGCATTATTTCCTGTGTCATTTCTAATTTCCTCCTTACAATCAATAATCAGCGAACCGCTCATTACGGTCTAAATCGCTCATTCTCTGCATTTCTTCTTCTGACAATTCAAAATCAAATATCTCGTAATTTTCCTGTATATGATCTTCGTTG
>CATJCJ010000133.1 GCA_949738935.1 uncultured Eubacteriales bacterium
AAAGTAATTGGTTATGGATATGTGAAATTAGATGAAATAGCTTGTGATGAAGATGAACAGACAGAAATAGACGAGGAAGAAGGTGGTGAAGAATAGGAAAATAGTAAATGAGAATTGTTATCAATTACAAAAATTATGGGAGGTAATGAACATGAATGAGTTGCTAGAAAATGAAGCGTTTTGTGTTGGTGTCGCTGTCGGACTTGATTTGTATCGGAGAAAAGTTATTGCAGCGCATGAAAAAAGAGAGCCATTAATGATTAATGGTGAGCTGTATTATTTGCAGGATGGGAGAGAACGGTTACTACAAGAAATAATTAATGAAATTTGCAAATGATGGAAAGGAGATTGGAGAAAATGAATATACATAATTTTAAACTTAATACGGTATTTACAGAAAATTCAAAAAAATATCAAAGCAAACCTGTAAGAGCAGCCAAATATAGTTCTGGAATGGAAAATGGATTTATGCTTTATTTTACTAATAAAAAAACAAAGGAAACTGATTATATATATGAGGGGATTAAATTCTTTTCAACGACAAAAGAAGCAAGGGATTATATTAATGCTGAAAATAAGCAATACATAAGGAGAGATGGAAAACTGGTGGAAATTTTGGTTCAATATGATACGCCCAAACCAGTATTATGTCGCAAAGATGATAACGCAATTGATAAAGATGGTATGCATTTTTACTTTAAAGAATATACCTTTATTTCTGATGAATCTTGTGATTATGAATTTTTTGTTTTAGAGGATGATTGTTGGATCATTGAAGCGGACGGAAATATACGTGTGTGGTATCCTGATTCTGAAGAGACATTTTTTGGAAAGGAAAAGGATATTATATATGAGGTTTCGGGAAATGAATATATAAAGATTGCGGTTTGAGATTTTGTTATTACATAGGTGAAATAATAAGGCTGTCCCAAATATGGGACGGCTTTTTTTAATTGTAATAGTATTGTGTTCGATAGAAATGTATGGGAATGTGCCGGAAAGCTTGTAAATATGGTGTTTGTGGCGATTTCCCTTTGAAGGGAAAGGATGATTTTGGAGTTTAGATTGTGGTTTTTAAGGTCAGTTCGATAGATGGAGTATGGAAATTGCGGAAAGTATTGATTTTCTTGGATATTTTGTGATTTGTGTGGAATTAAAACCTATTAAAATAGTATGTTTTAGTTAGTTCGGTATGAAGTTCGATGCGAGAAACTATTTTGTTTTCTTTTTGGTTAATTTGGAATAGGCTTATTTGGAAGTGGTTTAATGGGGAAATGAATTTTGTTTGGGATGTTGGATTTAAAGCATGATAAAATAGTTTGTTATTGATATAAATGATAATTATTATCAATTAGCAAAAATGTTGTTCGATAATATTTCTGAGAGGGAGTGTGTGAGTGTATATTATTTCAAACATCATATCTGGTGCTGTTTTTGTCATATTAAGAAAAATGATGTCAAATATATGTAAAAACGGTTGAATTTAATAAATTAGTATGAAAAACTATAAAAGTATATTTTGTTTACTTTTATATATCTTGGAGGGTATCTTATGTTGAATCAATTTTTAAATCAATTAGTAAAAATTATATTAATAGATAATGCTCAAGATTCTGTAATCTCCGTTTTAAATGATGCGTTAAAAGTGTCTGCTGAACGAAAAATACAATATGGATATTTTTGTAAATATATGGATGAATTTATAGATAATCAAAATAATAAAGAAATCGCAAATCAAATGAGAACACTTACTGACAATATAAAAAGGGGCGTTTTAGAAGAAGTACAAGAGTTGGACTTAAATGTTATTGAAAAATTAGAGCAAAAATTAGACAATAAATTAGAAGTCTTGGAAATCCCGAAGGAAAGCCAGTTACCTTTACGAGACAATTTAATACAATATATAAAGTATTATATTTATAAAAATGACAAAAATTTTTATAATGTCCTTATTTTAAATGACCATATACGTGACAATAAAAACATGATTATAGAAATTCAGAAATGGCAAAGTGAAGTGAAAGAAATATTAAATGTAACTCGAAAGAGCTTTCCGGTGATAACAGGGTCTTCTCATCTTGATATTCATGATTGTAATAAGATAGATTCTCGAATAGAAGATATATGTAAAATTAAACATAGATTTGAAATGGGAAACAATGTTGTGTTCTTATATGGAAGACCGGGAATTGGAAAATCTACTTTGGCAAGGTTGTATGCTAATGATTATTGTAAAGAACCCAATCATATAGTTTATTTTATTAAATATAATGAAAGTATTGAAAAAACACTTTCAAAGCTTTCTGCTGATAATAAAAAATATAAAAGTGAAGACATTCTAAAATACTGGGAGATGTTAAGCCCTCACGAAAGAACGCATATATTACTCATAATTGATAATTTCAATGAAAATACATTACAAGGAGGAGATAAAAAAGGGTTTGAATCAGAAATTTCAAGTCCTTTTTTTGGAAGATTAAGGGATTTAGGAATACGTATTTTAATTACTACAAGAATAAAAGTATGTGATGATGTATATGAAGTGTTACCAGTAAAGGATACAATCGGGTTATTTGAACGTTTTTTTGGAGAGAAAATACAAAAAAAAGATAGACGAAATATAGAACAGATTATAAATGCAGTGCGAGGCAACACGATGTTGATTATTTTGTTCGCACATCTTTGGAAGAGGAGTAATGAAAAAGAAAAATTGTTGGACAAAATTATAAATTGTCAAATACATGAAGAAACAGAGGAACTTGAGAGAAAGGCAGATGCAGAAATCGAGGATTTGACCATATATGGACAAACAATGGCCTTATTGGATTTTAGTGGTATATTTAAAAATGATATGACAAAGAAAATATTTGTCAACGTTTCGCTATTACCTTTATCAGGATTAGAAAAGAATACTTTTAATGAGTTTGTTGGATGTCTGGATGGAAATATATTGGAATCTTTAATTAGAGATTCATGGGTATTGGAAGAAGAAAATAAAGTATTTTTGCATCCAATTGTGCGAGAAATAGTTCGTAAAGAAGGGTTTGTTACTTATGAATTATGTAAAGATTATTGCCAAACCATTGAAAAAGTGATAAGGCAAAATAGAAAGTTAGTCGATAGAATTAAATATAAAGAATCTGCTATGGAGATATTTAAGATATTTTCAACGGAAACAGATATGGATATTATTTTGGTGGAGTTATTCTATTGGCTTAGTGACATTTGTGATGAAGTAGCAGAGCGTGACCAATCATTGGATATTGTAAAAATAATTCTAAGTCATCTGGATGTATACGATAATAATGAGCTAAAAAAAGCAGAGCGCATGAGTGGCATAGCATATAGTATGAATAATTCGTATAAGAATATGGACGATTTAGACAAAGCGGAGAATTTATTGCTTAATGCAAAGAAAGTATACGAGAAGATAGAAGTTCCAGTTAATAGAATTCAATATGAAAGAGTGGCAGGAAAGATTCTAAATAACTTTGGTTCTAATTATATTGCAAGAAGTCAATGTAATACTGTGCGTAAAAAAGAGTTTTTAAAAAGTGCGCTTTCGTGGCAGAAAAGAGCATTTGATTATCGTCAGAGTTTGGAACAACGCTATATACTGGAAGCAGATGAGAATATTATCAATGCATTGAAAAGTGATGTGGCAACGTCTTATACATGTATTGCAACTACATATTATTATTTGGGTCTATACAAAAAAGCAATAGACAATCATTTTCAAGCAGAGACAATGCGCGGGATATTAGAAAAAGTTAAAAATATGAATGATAATCAAGAACGTATAATTGGGTGTGTCATTCAAATGTATAAAGAAGCTTTATGCTTGGATGCGAATTATTTAAAACGTGCTTTATCTTATTATCCTAAAATCCTTGAAGATAATTATAAAAATCAGGCGAATAAGTCGTTAAAAACGAATATGACAAATTTTTTGCTTATTACAAGAATTGTTTTGTATGACAAGCGATATAGTGAGCTACAAAATGAGCTTATTGATAAATATAGGTCTATTATTAATTGGCTAGAAGAAGAGTCATTAATAGAACCCCCTTTTGTTGCAAGTATTAAAGAAATAATAGATGAAATGGTTATAAATAAAATAGATTAATTACAAGGATGTCTAAAGGAATGGGAATATTTAATAATTTATTTGGAAAAACTAAGGATGCGAAGTTTCTAGCAAAAATGGCGTTACAATATGCGACTAATGGAAATAAGTCAGAGGCTGATTATTGGTATGAACAAGCAGCTGATCAAGGTAACTCGGATGGTTTAAGGAACAGGGCAGATAATAAAAAGGATTTACTATTGAAACGCATACGTAAACCTGAAAATGAAACAATAGAAGAATGGGCAATGAAGAATGATGAGCTGTATTATGAAGCAGAGCAAAATTACTATAATGCTTTAAACGCTTCAGAAACAGATGTAATGTATTCAGTGACTTGCTATTCTCTAGCAAATTTATATGAATCGTTCTGTGAGATATATCCAGATATTGAAAAAGCGGCATATTATTATTATGAAGCTTATCGATCAGGAGGTAATAATTTTGCTTTGGATAGATTCAATAAGATTAAGGTGAAATACCAGTTAAATGTTGATCCATCGGATATGGATAAATGGGCAAAAAAACTGCAAATAAAGGAATAGATATTAAGATTATAATGTGGAAAAATTATATTGTTTAATTAAAATAAACTACCCAACGTACCTCAAAAGTACAAAGGGTAGTTTTTTAATACCCAAAAAACATATAAAAAGAACAAATGTTCTAAAATCACGAAAATCCATATTG
>CATJCJ010000134.1 GCA_949738935.1 uncultured Eubacteriales bacterium
ATTATAATAAAACTCTAAAGAGTTTTATAAGAAAGACCTCAGCCTTGTTTTGAGGTTTTTATATAACTTTCTATCCTTGATGTTAAGTATTTATCACATTCACCAAAATTACTTTCAATGTATCTTTTTAAATCAACACTTAAAAGCTCAACTGTCTTTTCGAGTGATATTCTTAAAGCGTTTTTCTGTGCGTCCTTATTGAAACGACCTTGCTCTTTTAACGCATCTGAGTAAGTTTGATTAGTTTCCTCAACAACAGCGGCAATAATAAGACCTATATGTTCAAATTTAGTCTGATTAGTCTTTTCCTGTAACCAAACCACAAAATATTTAACAATCACAGGAACAGAAACAGACACAACTGTATACATAATAAACTGAATAATTTCCTTAAAATCCATAGCGCATACCTCCTTATTTAGTCTTTATATTCACTGTGTTATCCACAAAATCAACATCAAAGTTACCTACCGCAGATGATATACTTCTTATAGGGCAGAAATTATGACCTTCAATATTAACCGCTTCAACAGAAGTCTTTTTGCCATCAACAATTAAAGGCAATTCTTTAATAGATGAATTTAAAGACACCAATTTACTCTTAGCGTCATAGTCAACATTAAACCCCGCATTTTCAAGACCTCTCAACTCAATAAAGTTTCTTCCGTCTTTTAAAATGCGGTTTATTTTAATATCTTTTCCATTTACTTTTATGAGTGTAGTATCAATCATTTCATTTTCCTCCTTTTTAGGTTTTTCAACTTCATTAATAAGTCTTTTTTTAAATTTTTTCCACTCGTTCAAATGATCTTGTGTCACGCAAAATGGATTTGGACAAACTTTGCCTGTAACGTGGTGGTGCATTATTACATTTTCAATCGGTATATTAAAACTCTTCATTAATTCCTTTGTCAATTCAGCCGCTAAAGACAAAGCATTCTCAGTAAAGTACCAATCTTTAGCGCTTCCTTTAAGATTTGACTTGTCCTTTTTGTTGGAACATATCTCAATAGATATACTGTTTTTGTTAGTACATTTTCCGTAAAATTTGCCTCCCTCACTTGTAGTCATTGATGTATACTTTTTACCACCAACTGCCCAAGAGTAGTACTTATTAATGTCCTTATTACATAAGTATACTGTAGTGTCATCAACAGTATAGTCAGCAGAACCCTCACTTGAATCTCTAAAATAACAAGCGGTGTTATATGCAGTACCTGCCTTTGATGTAGTATTAGCCGTGTAGTGAATTACAATATATTTTATTTTTGTCCCATTTCTAAAGGAAACCTTACTATGAAACAGCTTGTTAATTAGTAGCATACAATCTCCTCCTATATAATATTTTCAAATAACTTAGTGAATATAAAGCGTGGTTTTAATATATATAACAGTTAGAGTATGTATTTACCCCTTAAATTTTTTCGCCGTCAATATCATCAATACAAGTAGGCAAATCCTTTAATCTTTCATATAATTCAGTACCTATATCATTACCACCTAAAGCGTGGTACTGTTCATATATTTTGCGGCAAACTTCAAGGGCATTTATCGGACAATAACCTTTTTCAGACCACTTATTATAAGAGTCATACAAAGATTGTCTCAATATAGCAACCATACCTCTTTTAAGAGCGTCCTCCTCCATTGTTTTTCTTTTTAAATCTTTTCTCAAACCACGATAACCTGCACCTACAAGAGCAACAACTAAACCAAAAATACACTCTAACCAATATTGAAATATAAAATCCAACATTTATACCACCTCTCAACTTTTTAACACTTTTCTTATATAATCCTTTTCTTCCTCAGTTAATTTGGTATAAGAAGCTAAAATGTTATCAAGGCTGTCTCCTCGTTTCATTTTAATTTTAATACCATAAATAATAACTTTCATTTTTTGTTCCAAAGTCATTACAAAGCACCTCCTAACATATCAGCAAAGACCTCGCTCATACTGTCAAGCTGTTCTTTCTGTTCCTGTATAAGTTTTTCAGAGTACGAAACTTGACACACTGTAACATACAAAAACTTTTGTGTTACAGCAGGAGCATTATTTGTTTCCTCACTGATAACCTCGCCTTTAATACTCATTCCGTCAAAAAGTGTATAATCAGAATATGTATCCTCTGAATTAGTATCTTTAATAGTTATCTCCTTTAAAGCTTTTTCGTCTTTAAATTTGGCAAGAATTTCATCAATACTTACGTCACTATTCTCAATATCAAAGCCAAGAGTCAAACAATCTCTTACAAGTCCTTTTACTTGTTTATGTTCTCCATAAACAGACAAACAAGAAAACTCTGAACCGTCACTAAAAACAACACTGCTCATTTTAAAAACCTCCTTATAAATTAGTACCGTCTATTGTTATAGCAGGATATACAGAAAAATAACCTTCTCCACAGCTTTCTAATTCAATTTTAACTTTCAAATACCCATTCTGGGTAAGAGTTAAAGTTCCCGTATATGTATTAACACTATCATCACTCGGTGAACTTCCTGACAAAGCACAATTATTTGACCTATTATTACTGTTATATACCGTAATACTTGCTCCTTGACCATATGCGTCAATATTGTCTTCTTCATCTATATCTACTTTAAATGATATATTAAAAATATCGCCGTTGAGAAACTCCATAGTAGACTGTAATAGTACTTCCACAACAGCATTGTATCTTGAATAAATCCAGTTATTAATGTTAGTTGCAGAACCAACAGACGGAACATCTTCACTATTAGAAGATAATACTGTCCACGTATTTTTTGAAAAATCCCTGTTATACAAATTTCTTAAAACACCATTTACTTTTACATATTTTTGTGTAACTCTTCTTAAAGTGACTCCTACTTTGGTGTACTCCTTATTTATACTTCTTAAAACACCATTTACTTTTACATACTGTGACATAAACAACACCGCCTTTAACTATATAACATAAGTATATCGCCATTAGACAAAGAATTGCTTATCGTAGTAAGATTTGTTGAAGACTCCTCTTGTATTATAGGCGTTAAAAGGTCTGTTATCTGGCTCTTAGTATGTGTATGGTCTGTAAAACAAAGTCGTTTCCAAGTAGTGGAACTGTTTTTTCTTATCCAGATTTCCTCAGAACTTTCTTTAAAAGCAATCTGCTGAAAATATGATTCACCTGTATCAGATTTTAATACAAGCAGCCCCCAATAGTTACCTGTCGAGGGAGGATTAGAACAGCTTTTCATAGTGTATAGCCCCGGAGTTTTAACTTCATTAAAATCCCCATTAGAAATAACTGTATATGATGCGGCTCCAATAGCTGATGGTGTAATATTAACAGTTTTAGAGGAACTTCCGTCATAGGTCCCATTCGTTAAAGTCGTTCCGTTTCCTTGAATAATTAAGCTATATGGACTTTTTAAGCTGGCCGGTTTATTTGCAAGGTTGTTATAATTTTGCAATTCAGAAACGCTTTTTCCACCTACAGTATCAGCGTTTCCTCCATTTGCGGGCAGACTTTCTATTATATTCGTCCAAGTATTTGAGCTTAAACTTCTTTTATAAATGCCTTTTGTACTTCCATCAGGTATAAATAATTGAAAAGGAGTTCCCACAGTTCTATCAACATATAACAAACCGTGGTGTGTAACCGGTCTATTTGTACCCTCTTGTGTTTTTATATGATAAAGACCTGACCCTTTTAATTCATTCCAGTCAATAGCGGTAGTAACATTTCTAACGCTCTCATAACCTTCAACATCAAAATTACGCAAAGTACCATTATGGTCGCCGGTAGCTTCTATACCGTCAGGGGTTATTACAATCGTGTCCGTATAATTACTATTTTCGTCATTATGATAATCACTATAAGATATACTGATTTTATTGTTTTCTATATTAATAATATTGTTAATACAATATGAACCATATTCACTTTCATCCCACCCAGCCGAAACCAATTCGGAATTAATATAAATACCATTTGATGAAATCCGCATATCCCCTATAATGCCGCCGTCAGATGTTATAAGACTAACCCAATCAGACCATATATTGTTTTTAGACGACCTCGTATACACTTTGTTCGTCCCAAAAGGCATAGCAAACTGGGTGCTGCTGCCATTTGAATAAGGAAAATGTATAAGGTGCCAGTACCCGGAAGAGCCCTCAGTAGTATTTGGAATAATCGAAGTATCAGTAGTAACAGTTATATAGGCTTTATCAAAAGATGGGTTATTTAAGTCAAGAGAAGAATGATAGACCATATTAGTTACATAACTGTTATAAGGTTTTCCATTTAGTTTGTTAGCGTCCCAAGCATATTGCGCAAAATCCACGGTAATCTTCCCGCTTTTTTTATCAACCAACCCTTCTATGTCATTCTTAGAGTGAGTATGTCCTTTAAGTGACACTTCAACCCATTCTCCCCAATTAGTGTATGATGAGTATTCCAAACTTGCGCTCTCATTATATATAGGAAAAGGATTGAGTCCTTGTCTTATATATACAACAGGTTTATAAATGTCCTCGCCACTATCAAGTGACGAACCTACAGAAAAAGCAGTTTGTCCTATATAAGTACCTATATCATTATTTCTAGAACCTACAGTAACAATCAGTCCCCAATAAATAGACGCAACAGAAGATGGTGAATTAAGGCAATCTGTCATAGTATATAACCCTGATAAAATTTTTGTATCAAAGTCATCATTTTTACAAAAGTTATAAGGAACAAAATCTGAAACATCTTTACCATTAAATTGATTTGCGTTATCAGCTTGTTTAGACTTATCAATTCGCAATTTACGATTACTTTCAGATGGTTGAGTAAGTTCTAAATCTACATAATTACTGTCTATTTGAATAGCTTTTACATTATCAGTATCAACGTTAAATACATTTCCGTCTTTATCGTGAATACTTAAAAATCTTGACGCTTTATTTAAAGTGTCCTCTAACTCAAC
>CATJCJ010000135.1 GCA_949738935.1 uncultured Eubacteriales bacterium
AATAAACCCATATTCTATTAAATCGTTTACTGTATTAAGAGTATTAAGCCCTGTCAACTGTGCAAATAATTTTGAATCAATGCCCTCGTAAGGTATAAGTGTCATATCTCTCATAATGTTTATGGCTTTTTTTGAAAGTGAGAACATAGATATTAAAGTATGGATATGCTCATAATAGGTTGCTTTTGAGCTCGTACCATCTTTAATAATATTTATTTTATCTTCCGTATGAAGTACGCTTTTTGTTTTTTTCAGTTTTCTCAACAGCTTTTTTGGCTTTGAAATTCCTGACGATAATAATCTTGCGGATAGTTCTACTAAAAGGGTATGCCTGTGTACTTCCTCTATAATCTGTTTTATTATAGCAAAGTTTTTTTCTGTATCTTTATAAAAATAATTTACAAGACCGACAAGAGTATAAATATCTGATATTTCTCTTAAATCATAATAAATATAATCGTCAAAACGGCTTCTGGTCGTGAAAATAATTTTACATCTGTAATTCATTATTACATCAAGTAGTTCCTCATTTGACGCAACAGTATTGAAGTTGTCAATTATAATCAGAGTATCTTCTTTTAAACTTCTCAAAAATCTGTTATGACGTTTAAATTTTGTGCTTTCATTATCCTCTATATTGTCATCAACAAAATCACAGTTAATTATTATTTGTTTCAAACTGTTATTGTAGTTAAAGTATAAAATATTTGTATATTCTTTTTTATATTTACAGGCATACATTTTCGCAAACTCGCTTTTTCCTATTCCCGCAACGCCTTGAATAAATATTTTACTGTTATCCTCTAACATAGCGTGAAGTGTTTCTAATTCCGTATCCCGTCCACAAAAATGCTTGCAGGGTTTCGGAACAGCACTGTCATAAATATAATCACGAACAATGGGAGATAACTCTCCGGCAGATAGTAACGCTTGATTTTCAGAGTTTCGTTTTACAAAAGTTCTTTCCATAAAAAACAAAGCAGACGGCTTATAAAATCTGATTTTTCCTTATCTGTTTTATATGGATATTTTTTACATAATTCTTTTCTTTTTTGTTCTGAAACAGTAGTGTCATATATAATTAACCTGTATAAATCGTTTACTGTCATATCAGTATCATACATAATCGGAAGTATATTATTTTCTATATCTATCGACATAGCTTCTTTGTGTTGGTTTTCAGAATAATATCCGCTTATCTGCGGACTTACTCTTGACGTTCCTTTAAGCCAGCGACATATAAGACCGTTATCAAAGCTAAAGTCCGCTGAAACATCACTTCTTAAAAAGTTATCAAACAGCAGGAACATCAAGTCAGGCTGACTTATATTTTTACTGCTTTTTATATATTTCATTATTATATTGGCTATCGAACAAAAATCACATCGTTTCACATTTATTCCCCCCAATACAGTCAATTTTAATTCAATTATCGCTCAATGAGAATGTATCTAAAAACTGTTAAAATATCCAAAAAGTAATGAAAAATAAAATCATTACGCTTCAAGATGATTTTACTTTTTTATTATTTTTTGTGTATATTTTAGTTTTTAGATACATTTTTAAACAGAATTTCAGTGATATATTGAATTTATTATATGGTAATATTTTACATTATTTTATCACATTTATAATGTGTTTTTTGTCAAAATTTATTGCCATTCTTAAAGTTTAAAAATTTGATAATAAAAAACAGCAATACTCAAAATAATTTTGTTATGGCCTTTACTATGCCCTTAAAACATGGTATGATGATATTACAAAATATCTTGAATTGCTGTTTCGAAAGGAGTTTATATGAAAAAACAGCAACTCAGTAAAATGACAGCTCTCTATTGCAGATTAAGCCGAGATGACGAGTACAGCGGCGACAGTATGAGCATACAGACACAAAAAGCTATGTTAAAAAGATACGCAGAGGAAAACGATTTTTTTAACTGCGTATACTTTATTGATGATGGTTACAGTGGTACAAATTACAACCGCCCAGATTTTCAAAGGCTTCTTTCAGAGATAAAAGCCGACAGGATAGGAACGGTAATTGTAAAAGATTTATCCCGTCTTGGACGTGAGTATTTACAAACAGGTTACTATACTGAAATATTCTTCCCTAAACACGATGTAAGGTTTATTGCGGTCAACGACAATGTTGACTCTAACAAAGGCGATAATGAGTTTGCCCCTTTCAAAAATATAATCAATGAGATGTTTTTGTTAAGTAGGGAAAATTTATCCAACATATCCTACAAATTTATAGTGAATTTTAATTTCTCTTTCTTTTTGTCCGTCAACAATTTTTTGCTCGCCTATCTCGATTTTGTCAATTAATCGAAGAAGTGTTTCTCTGTCAAGGGTTTCAATATTGCTGTACTGCCTGATAAGATTTACCCATTCCTGTACATCATTTTGTACTGCCTGATTTTCATCTAACTGATGTTCCAACTTTTGGAGATGTGATGATTTTTCTGTTCTTTCTGTCTGATATTTGTTTATCAGCTCAATACATAATGCTTCAGGTATTTTACCCTTGATTTTATCCTCATAAACACTTTGAAGGAGTTTTTCTAACTCTGACAGCCTTTTATTTAGCGTCTTGATATTCTTTTTTATAACAGCGGTTTCCTGTGAGTTTTGACTTTGCATACGTTCCAATATGCTTTTTATCATATCCGCTTCATTAAGTTTTACAATATCAGCTTTCGCACAAATATCGGCAAGTACCAGTTCAGTCAGAGGTTTAAGATAAATCATATGAGTAGAACAAACCGTATGACCGCTCCGAGAATAATTTCCGCAAAGATATGATTCATAAATTGCCACCTTGCCGTTTTTTCGTTTATGGCGTTCTGTCTGATGACGCAGAGCAAAACCACAGTCCATACAGTAAAGTAAACCACCGAATAAGCTGATTATATTCAGACTGTTATATCTTGGGTGAGAACGCATTTTATCAATTTCCTGTGCTAATTCCCATATATCAAGGCTTATAATGGCCTCGTGAGTATTTTCTACTTTTACCCATTCTTCTTTTGGTTTATCAATTTGTTTATGATTTTTGTAAGAAAGGGTTCCTCTTTTATTCTGAACCATATTGCCGATATAGACTTCATTTCTCATAAGTTTGCGTACCGTAACATCATTCCATACACCGTTGCAGCGATAAGGATTAACCTTTCCAATCATTTGATAATAGTAAGCTCTTGGCGGAAGTATTCCTTCTTCATTAAGCTGCTGAGCAATTCTGAAACACCCCAAACCTTTACAGCGTAAATTGAAAATCTTTCTTACAACAGCGGCAGCAGGTTCATCAATAATAAGATGATGTTTGTCTTCAGGGTCTTTGATATAACCATAAGGAGCGTAACAGCCAATATATTTTCCTGTTTTGTAAGCTGATTGTTTTACCGCTTTTATTTTACAGCTTGTGTCACGAGCGTAGGAGTATGTCAAGTAAAGACCAACTATTTTTTTAAATTATTTTAACGAAAATATATCTTCAAAGTTCCATTCTATTTCAATTTTATCATCTGAGTAGATTATTACTTTTTTGAGATACTTTTCTATAAGCATTTCATCTGTGAGTTTCTTACTTTTATATTCTCGTATCAAGTTATCCGCTTCAATACAGTTTTCGGAAACGACACAATCTTTCTGAGTCGCTTCTTTTTTCTTTGAGAGGTTTTCTGTTTTATCG
>CATJCJ010000136.1 GCA_949738935.1 uncultured Eubacteriales bacterium
CAGAATAAAAGCTCATTACCAGGCGCAGTTTTCCGTTTTGAGCAGATTGACGGCGGCTTTACCACCACTGGCACAACCGGCTTTGACGGTATTATTGAGTTTAGCGGTACTGAGTTGCCCTATGGCTCTTATAAGGTAACTGAGCAAAGCGCCCCGGCAGGTTATCAGAAATCTACCAAAGTAGAAACCGTGGAATGGACGGGCAAAGAGGATGTGGTGCTGACTTTTGAGAACGTCAGGGATATTGGTTTGACGATTGTTAAAATTGACGAGGATAAGGGGACATCGCTCCCCAACGCCACCTTTGATGTTTATGCTGATGGCAAGCTACTTACTAGCGTTACCACCAACGATGCAGGCGAGGCTAAAGTCAGCGGTATTAAACAGGAGGCTTATATTGAAATAGTGGAAAGCGCAGCCCCGGACGGTTATGTGCTGGATAAAACGCCGCACGGTATTCATATTGACCCCTACAATCCGGCATTGCAGGACGACCCGGTGCTTACCGTAACTAACAAGGCCAGACCGGCTCTGCGGATTGTGAAGTATGACAACCAGAGCAAACAGCCTTTGAGCGACGTTACCTTTGAGATTTACAGGAATACGGAGTATATTGGCAGCTACACCACCGATGGCAATGGCGAGATTTTTCTCTATGATTTAGCCCCCGGCACTTATCTTGTGCAGGAGGTGGCCACGGATGATAATCATGTTGTTAATTCCACGCCCCAGCAAGTTGAGTTGAAAGCCGGACAGACGGAAACCCAAACACTGGTGTTTTTCAATCAGCTTAAACCGGGTATTCATTTGCTAAAGGTGGACAGTCAGACAATGCAAACCCTGCCCAACGTGCGCTTTGAATTTAAGCTGGTAGGCGGCAGTTACAAGCAGGAATTTACCACTGACGCTAACGGCGAGATTGATTTAAGTAAATTGCCGGTTGGGGCTTTTCAGGTACGGGAACTGGAGGCGCCGGACGGCTATCTCATTGATAATGAAATTCGCACAGTGCAGATAAATCCGGATGAAAACGCCAATTTTGTTTTCACCAACACAAAAAAGCCCAGCTTTACGCTGGTTAAGCTGGATAGTTTTGACAGCAAGCCTCTGGGCGGCGTAACTTTCCGTATCGCCAAAATTGAGGACGGCAGCCATTACCTCGACAGAATAACCGATACGCAGGGCAAAATCCAGATTGACAATTTGGAGCCGGGTATTTATTCGGTGCAGGAAATTGACGTGCCGGAGAACTATGTTAAAAACACCGAGGAATTTCATGTGGAGCTGTTTCCGGGCAAGAACAGCGAAATTGTTATCACTAACGACCGCAAATCAAGCCTGACCATTCGCAAAACGGATAAGGATACCGGCGAACCTGTGGCCGGGGTTACTTTTACCTTAAATCAAGACGACGGCGCAACTATCACCACCGAGCCAACCAGCACAGACGGCACTGTTACGCTTTATCGGTTGGCTCCCGGCGTATATACAATTCGGGAACAGAGCGTGCCGGAGAACTACTTACTGGATACCACACCCCAGCAAATTACCATTGTAGCTAACCGCGACGCCGAGTTGAATTTTCAAAACTACCAGCGTCCGACGCTGAAAATCAGCAAAACGGATATTAACGGCAAATTGCTGACCGGCGCAGTGTTTGAGGTTAAAACAAAAGCCGGGGTAAAGATTGGCGATTTTCCGGTTGCCGCAGACGGTACAATTACTATTTCTAATGTGCATTTAGACGAGGGATATTATATCATTACAGAAAAAGTTGCGCCTGTTGGCTATATTTTGGATAGCACTCCGCATGAGGTGTATCTGCGCCCCGGTAAGACTACGGAAATTTCTATCGAGAATGAGAAAAAGCCGGGTCTTACCATTGTTAAAATTGACAGCGTGGTAGGCGACGGAATTAAGGGCGCAAAGTTTGAATTGTGGGTATCTAAGGATAAAACTCAGAATGGCACTTACCAAAAGCTAAACGATACCTTTTATTACACTGATGAAAACGGTTTAATTGAACTGCCGGAGCTGGATACCGGCTGGTATAAGGTTAGAGAGGTTGAAGCTGCGGCAGGTTATTTGTTGAAAGCTCCCAGCGAGCAGATTTTATATGTTGAGCATGATAAAGGCAGCAGTATCACCTTTGAAAATATTCCAAAGTCGGCCTTGATTATCCGTAAAATTGATGCGGACAGTGGCGCGCCACTGTCTAACGCTTGGTTCAGAGTGCGCTATTTGGGCGGAACCTCCGGCAGCGGCGGCACCATTATCGGCGAATACCAAACCTCGGCTAACGGCAATATTATCGTTACTGGTTTGGAGGCAGGCACCTATATCTGTGAGGAAATAAATGCGCCAAATGGTTATGTAATAGATACCGCTCCCCAGACTGCTTATATATCCGGTCAGGAGCAGGATTGCCTGACTTTGACCTTTACCAACAGCAAATATGGCAGTTTGCTAATTAAAAAGGTGGATAGCTTAACCAATGAGCCGTTATCCGATGTGCAGTTTTATATAGAGGACAGTGCAGGCGCAGTTATTGGCAACAGTAATGGCTATTTTACTACCGACAATGCCGGAACTATTTTGATTTCCGATATTAAGCCAGGAACAACACTGGTGGTGAAAGAAACTCGCGCCAAGACTGGATATATATTGGACGATACGCCGCAGACAATTAAAATTGAAAGCAATGAAACCAAAACGCTAGAGTTTAGAAATCAACCACTGGGTTCTCTCTTGATTAAGAAAATGGACGCTCAGAGTAAAAAATCGCTCTCTGGGGTAATTTTCAAGGTAACTTATGCGGACGGAACGGTGGTAGGCAATGGCAACGGTGAATATCGCACTGATGAAAAGGGCTATATTACTATTCCGAATCTCAAACCGGCCAGCTATATCGTGCGCGAGGTACAGGCTAAGGAGAATTATCTGTTAGACGATACTCCGAAAACTATTGAAATTAAAGACCACCAGACCTATGAATTGGAGTTCTTTAACGAACCGGCAGGCAATCTGATTATTCAGAAAAAGGATAGTCTTTCTGGCAAGCCTCTGGCTGGGGTTATTTTCAAAGTAACCAAGGCGAACGGCGAGTTTGTGCCGGACGAAAACGGCAGATTGTCCAGCAATGGTTTTTATCAGACCGATGCCAGCGGACAGATAAAAATATCTGGCGTGGTTGGTACACTGGTTGTGGACGAATACAAGACAATTCCTGGCTATGTAATTGATGAAACCAGCAGACATCAGACTGTGGTGGTAAATCCTAACGATACCCAAACGCTAACTTTCTATAACGCTCCTGGCACAACGCTGGTGGTGCAGAAATTTACCGCTGGAACTAAAAATGAACCTCTGGCTGGGGTTAAATTCTTCATTACCGACCAGGATGGTACGCCGGTGGGCAATTCCAACGGCGAATACTGGACAGATGACAGCGGACGGATTGTTATTTCCGATATTGAGCCAGGCAGCAGTATCACCGCCAGAGAGGTTGCCACGGTTGATGGCTATGTTTTGGACGGCACGCCGAAAACCATTCTTATCAAAGAGGGCGAGGCGCAATATCTGACTTTTGTTAACCAAAAGGCAGGGACGCTGGTGATACAGAAAAAGGACAAAATAACCAATGAGCCTTTGGCTGGCGTGGAATTTCAAATCACCTATGCGGAGGGCGGCTATGTAGACGATGCTAACGGTCATTTATCCAGCAAGGGTATGTACAAAACCGATAAAAACGGTGAAATCCGCATTTCTGGTATTGTCGGAACTATTGTAGTTAAGGAAACCAAAACGCTGGACGGTTATCTGATTGACCCTGCAACCCAAACCCAAACAGTAGTCATTAACCCGGAAGATACGCAAACACTGGTGTTTGAAAATATTCCCTGTAATAATCTGGTTATCCAGAAATACGAAAAAGGTACGACCAAGCCTCTCTCCGGCGTAACATTTTTAGTTACCACCAGCGATGGCAGCGTTGTTGGCGCTAATGGTCAAAAGTATGTTACTGATGAAAGCGGCCGAATTGTGATTGAGGGCGTTGCCCCCGGCGTGGTTGTAACCGCTCAGGAGTTGGATATTACTGGCAATTATGCGCTGAACAGCACGCCGCAGAGTATCACCATTAAAGAGGGAGAGGTGCAAATCCTTACTTTCTATAATGAGCCTTTGGCTAATTTAACCATTTATAAGGTAGACAGCACCACAGGCAAGCCGCTTGCTAACGCTCAATTTTTGGTTACCGACCAGACAGGCGCACCAGTAGGAGTCAGCGCTGGGCATTTTACGACCGGACAAAATGGCAGCGTAATCATAGACGGCATTGTGCCGGGAACAATCGTTACCGTTCGGGAGGAAAAAGCCCCGGCAGGTTATGTGCTAAATACTGAGCCGCAGACAATAACAGTGCGGACAAATAAAAACAATAGCCTGACCTTTGCCAATGAGCTTCAGCAAACCCTGACAATCCAGAAGTATGTAACCGGTACAACTAATCCGGTGGCCGGTGCAACATTTCTGATTACGGATAGCAGCGGCGCGGTGGTTGGGCATAATAACGGTATTTATACCACTGATGCTAATGGGCGCATTGTGCTGCATAATCTAAATCCCGGTACGACTATTACCGCTAAGGAAACCCAAACAGCGGATGGGTTGGTGCTGGACAGCACGCCGCAGTCTATTCAGATTAAGCCGGGCGAGGCGCAGACGCTCACATTCTATAATTCGCCGGAGGGCGGTTTGGAACTGATTAAGGTTAGCGAAAGCGACAGAACCCAGCGTATAGCTAACACTAAATTTGAAATCCGCAAAATGGACGGTGCGTTGGTAGATACCGTTATAACAGATAAATCAGGCAGAGTGCATATTGACCTTGACGCTGGCGATTATTATGCTGTGGAATTGGAGAGCGCGTCCGGCTTTAAGCTGGATAACACGCCG
>CATJCJ010000137.1 GCA_949738935.1 uncultured Eubacteriales bacterium
ATTTTCTTAAATTTTAAGGTTTACAAAATTCATAAAAACTGCTCTTTCCAGTATAAAGGAGGGAGCAATATGTTGATTGCACAAATTAAGCAAGCTGCTATGGGTAATCAGCAAGAAATGTTAAACCTGATTAAGCAATTTAATCCATTACTGAAAAAGTATGCCAGAAAATTATACTATCCTGATGCTTATTGTGATTTGCGTTTATTTTTTATTGATTTGGTTCATTATTTAGCTAACAATAAATTAAAATATCCTTGCGATGCTTATATCGTTTCATATATTAATAAGGCAGTGGAACATTCTTATTATAAACTTTTGTTAAGAAAACATATTTCATTAGATGATTTGCCATTTGCCAGTTTAAGCGATGAAGAAGCATATTTGGTTGAAAGCAGGTTAAGTGTTGGTGATACATATGATATGCTGTTGTTTGATGAATTGAAATTGATATTAACCGATAAGGAGTATAAAGTTATTAAGAAACTATTTCTTGAAAATTGGCAGGTTCTTGATATTGCCAAGCATTATGGCGTATCAAGGCAAAGCATAAATCAGACTAAACAACGTGCTTTAAGCAAGATAAAAAAATGGTATATTGAGGGAAAAGATAAATCTCATAATTATTAAATAACGAGCGACTTGGCTTGGGTATCTTTTATTTTATGGGTGGGCAATTTGGGTGCGCAGTCGTTCTGTTAGTGGAATGATTGCTGTTTTTTTTAGGAAAAGAGGTGATTTTGATGAACGATTTGGAGTCGTTATACCTTGTTAAATCAATGTATGATATACAAAACAACTTTCAGGATATTAGTCTGCTTTTTTATGCACTCTTGATTTTTATGGTTTTGGATTATATAACTGGGGTTTTGGTAGCCATTGTACATAAAAAGATTGATAGCAAAATTGGTTTTGTTGGTATATTGAAAAAGTTTTTTATTCTCTTGATTTTTGTTATGGGTTTGACTATCGATACATTGATTATCGGACAGGGGCAAATGGTAACTTTGGTTATAGTATCTTTTTATATTGCCAATGAGGGGTTTAGTATATTGGAAAATGCTGAAAAGATAAATATTCCTTTGCCGCAGAAATTGCTTGAAATATTAGAACAGATTAAAAATCAAAAAAAACTTTAAGAATTTAAAAAAAGTATGTTTACAATTTTGAAAAAAATTGCTCTTTAATAGATAGATGCATCTAAAGACACACAAGTTGAATAAAAATCTATTTATTAAAGGAGAGATGAGAGCTATGTCTACAATGAAGAGCAGCCAAACGGTGTATTATGGTCCTAAAGCAGACCTTAATATGTATCCTAAAGTTGGTTCTGTATCTGCTAATGAACAAGTAAAAGTTGTTTTAAAAGAAGTTGCTAACGGTAACACTTGGGCATATATTGAATATAATGTTACCGGAAGTACACAAAAGAAGCGCGGTTATGTTTTAGCAAGTACTGTTAGTATTACAGAAAATGTTACTACTTATAATACTTCTAAACAAACAAGATATGTTCGTACAGCAAGTAGTACTTATCTTGGACCTGATGCTAATAAATATCCTGTTGCTGGTTCTGTTTCTTTGGGCGAAGAAGTTAGCTGGGTTTGTTCTGTAAGAGAAGGAGCATATGTACTTATTGAATATGATATTAGTGGTGGTCAAAAGAAACGTGCCTATATTGACGCTAATTGTTTGGGTACAAGCGCACCGGAAATGGCTTCAGGTCGATATATACAAGGTGGCAAAATTAATAGTGCTGGTGATTATTGGCATATAACTAATCAATGGAATGGTAATAATAATGCAAATACTAATGGCCATTTAGCTATTGATGTTGTTAGAAAAAATAGTTCTGGAACTTCTTTGTCCGGTAAAGAGGTATATGCTATTGCTGATGGTACTGTTGTTGATAGAGGCTCACAAAAGGCTAATGGCAATTATGTTATTATTCGACATTCAACTGCTGCTGGTAAAATATATTATTCCTTGTATTATCATCTTAAAGAGAGTTATAATAAGACAAGTGTTAAGAAAAATGAAGCTATTGGTATTATGGGCAATACTGGTTCATCATCTGTTGGGGAGCATTTGCATTTAGGTATTACCAAAAACCAACCTGCTGGCGGATATTATGGTTATTACTATGTAAATGGTGTAAAAACACGTTTTTCTGGCGAAACTTATGTGGACAACCAGAATAATCGTTTTTATAATCCTACCAAATATTTTACTCAAGGTGAGTCAATAATTAATAATAATTATTAATTATAAATTAAACTTAGAATTACCTGCATAATGTTTTAATATTATGCAGGTAATTCTATTAGTTATCAATAGATTGAAATTCTAATTGTTTCAATTTATCATCAACAAATGTTAGATTGATAACTTTATCGCCGGCCACATAAACCAACGTATTGTTATCAATCAGGCCATAATCGGCTGTATGCTCATACACGCCGTAAAGTATGGAAAATTCATATACAGAGTTGCTATTGTTATATGATTTGTAATAATGAAATTTTTTGATAACACTTGCCTGCGAATCGCCTAATCGTATACCGCGAATTTCAGGTAGAAAATCGTTTGTTTGGGTTGCAATATTATTAATAGTGTAGTGACCACTGTTTTGCCAATTTATCCAAGTTATCGAAAAATCAGCATAGTTATAGGTAGTGTAATCTGTATCAAATAAATATTCTCCAGTTTCTGTATTCAACGGTTGACCGTAAATATCAGTAAATTGTGTAGGCGTTATTTGACTATCAAAGGGAAATTGTATATCATTCATTAAGAAAGGCAAAATTGCCGGTACCGCGGCAAATTCGCCTTGTGCGGCATAGGATTCATCGGTTAGCCATTGGCCGTCTACTTTGTATATATTTAGCGGACGATATGTATTGTTTCCGTTTTTCATAATTAGCACAATTTTATCCTGTGTGTTTAACCATACCTTGCAGTTATCAAGCTGCCATGAGCTTTGACAAAGTTGTTCCCAGTTTTGATTGGTAAAATCTGAATAGTAATATCCGGCTGTTTCAAAAAGGAAAACCTCTCTAAACAAATCTCTGCTTATATCATCATGAACAGGATATACATTTTTAACCTTATCTACACGATATAACACGTCTTCAACAATGTTTTGCAATTCGGTTTCCGTGTAATAGTAATCGCTTGCCGACTGTTCTTGGGGGCAAAAACTATTGTCCGTTTGCCATTGGCTGTTTTTAAGGGTTAATGTTAATGGCAGATTGGTTGTTGTGCCTGTTAAAATAAATTCTCCTTGCAGTATAACCTCCAGTTTATTGGGTTCATTTGTGGTAATCTCCAAAGGTTGGTGCTGCCAACTGATTAAAGAGGCGTTTAAAACATTATTATCCATTGTTTCCAAAATTTTTTGGTTGGTTAATTCAGCTTGCGTCAATGTTTCATCAATAATTTGATAAACTTCATTTGATGTATAAGCTTGCTGGCTATTATCGTTACAACCAGATGAAAATAAAATTAAAGTTACTAAAATAAGAATGTATAACTTTTTCATAATGCGATACCTCAAAAAATCTAAAAAATCAGAATATTTATTTTGTCGTTGTCTGCGTTGTTAGTGGTTATTTGGAGTTATACCTAAAAGATATTGTAAAGGTCTTTTATCATTTTCCCAATAATCCTCTTGACAAACAAATATGATACGGTTATCTTCTATTATACCAATAATTTGAAAATTCAAATTTGGTTCAGTAATTTTTAATATTCGTCTTTGTTCAGAAGTTGCAAGGTTGGTTAGCAAAAGTTCCAAAGTATCCTCCTGCAAAAACGCCAAGTAGTTATTATTGTATATTACCGAATTTTGCTTGAAATATGGCGGCGCATTGGGAAGTTTGAGCCATTTGCTAACGGTTTTGTTGCGCCAGTCGGCAAGTGCGTAGGTGTAGCCGTTTTCATAATCGAGGCAAACGATTGAATATTCTTTATTTTGCTCTCTAATTGGCTGGCATGATACATAATTGTGTGAGTCGCCATATTCAACAGTCCAGAGTTCGCCAGTTTCTAAATTCAATATTACGAAATCTCCTAATGAATCTCCCCACAATGCAGGAAGATAGAAGCCAATATTATTGCCAGTAGGCATAAATAAGGCATCGCTTGGTAGCAATTCAAAACCACCCAAAACTTCACTGTAAAATATCGGATTATAAGGAGCAAGCAGTTGTTGGTTTTGTTTAGTTGATAAGTCATAAATACATACTCCGTCAATGCTGGAAGACCATACAATTTTTTGCATATCATCATCAAAAGAATAATCAAACCTCAGTCGATTTTCTTTGTTGTTGAACATTAAGATATCCGGCAGAGGTGTGAATTCTGAAATATTTTGCAAAGATTTATCCATTGTCTTATATCCGTCAGAATAGCAAATTACTATTTGATTATTGCAAAGTTGTATTTTGTGATAAGCGTCATCTGTTATTTGCATAACTATTCTTTCAGCCTTTGTTTTGTTTTCTCTTAAATTATATAAAGAAAATTTCAAAAAAACATTTCTCAATAAGCTATCTTGGTTAAATTGTATATCTTTGGATAGTTCTTCATAAAACAATAAAGTATTGTTATCTAATTGCAGCATATTAATATTGCTGCTGTTACTTGGACTAATAATATTTAATGGTATTGCTATAAAATTTCCCTCAATACCAATGTTGTCAGCATTTAATATCTGCTGATAATCGTTATCCGGGTTAAATATTTCTGTTGGCAGTATTGATTGGGGCAACCATTGAAATGTAAGAAAAATTATAATTATTGTAAATATTTTCATTGCTGTGTTATCCTTATATTGTAATCCGTTTCTGTTATTACTTTAGGTATAAAATATTCATTTTCTGCTGTTTCCAAATTAATACACAGAAATTGCTTTGTATCATTGTGGTATTCTGCTATATAAACATAATTGCCATATATAAAAGCGTCAAAACTATGAAACGGCGGTACATCATAAATTATTTTGACATCACCATCATTATAAAATGCTGCCAGCGTTTCGGCGTTGGGCATTGGTGGGTCATAATAGCGAAAAGTACAGTCTAGCTTTTCTGCCATAGCTGATGTTTCATTGGGAAAAATACCGTCAAAATCGTGCCATGCTGTTGACTCGTTAATAGCAACATAGTTGCGGTAATAATTCCCATTTTTATCAACTGAAATAATGGAGATTTGTCCAACGTCTAAAAGCTGACGTTCTCCTGTTTCAAGCATATCTTTTAGATAAGTTTCGCTTAATAGCGTATTAAATTGACTGCGGTTAGAAAATTCCTGCTCTTGATTACAAACTATAACAAATCCTTGTTCCAATTTGTTTTGCCAAATAATCTTTTTACCAAGCGCTTCGCCAATGGAGCGCAGTGGCAGATATAATGTGTTGTTGTGTATTAATGGCGCTATGTCAAGGCTTAGTTGTTTATCGTTTACTAGCATAGTATTGCTATCCGGCTTGATGATAACATTATAATTGTTCAGCGTTATAACTGCCTGCTGCTTAATGCTATCCCATATAACACTTGCGCCGCAAGCCTCACCGACTAAACGCAATGGCAGCATTGTACGACCATTTTCCATTAATATGGGTAGATTAGTGGTTTGAGGACGACCAGAAATGTAATATGTAGTTTCGCTATCTGACTGTTCTGTAAATACAGATTCGTTATAATCAGAATTGTCATAAGGCTTTATTGGTATACGAATAAAGAAGTTTGGCTGTTCTGTGGTTTGTGCAAAAGCTATATTTGGTATAGATATCCAGATAGATAATAATATTGAAAAAAATATTTGTTTATATGATTTCATAAAAGACCTCCAAATAAATCTTACAATTTTTAAAAAGTATGTTTACAATTTTGAAAAAAATTGCTCTTTAATAGATAGACTTGCAAGTTGAATAAAAATCTATTTATTAAAGGAGAGATGAAATTATGGCACTTCACACTGGTCAATCTACATCTTTTGAGGATGCGATTTATTTTTCTTCTGGCAATCCGTTTTATGTAGGTGCATTGGTTGGGCAATGTACTTGGTATTGTTGGTCTAAAGCACATGCAAAAAAGTCCGCCTATCCGTCACGAGGTATTAATACTGATCATATTCCGACAAGTGGTGCAGGTCTTTGGGTTAAAGACGCTCAAAAGTATTATAATATTGGAGAAACGCCTAAAAAAGACAGTATTGCTGTTTGGACGAATGGTTCTTCTGGTCACGTTGCTTATGTTGAAGATTATGATCCTAATACTAGTGAGGTATGTTATTCAGAAGCCAATTGGTATCAAGATACTAATCCAAGTTGGGAAATTGTTGTGGATGCTCAGTATGCTGATAATATTAGGCTTAATGTTGCTTCACATACCAACAAAGTTACCGTAAAAACTACAACAGTAAACAAGCAAAAAGGCACAGACGGTTTGTTTAAAAATGCTGCTTTAAGTACATTTAAAGAGAAAAAGAAGTCCCAAAATGGATATGAATGTAAATTTATTTATTTGACAGAACCTAAGAAATAAATAATGATTATTAGCAATACTCTTTATTCTATAAGTAAAGGGTATTGCTATTTTAAGTAGTTTATTCATCAAGGATTGTTTGGTAACTTGTGAATTTTGGTTGTCCATCAACAATGTGTGCAGTAATACATATTTTGCTTTTATATTCTTGTATTTCTGGATCATCACAATATTGCAGTAAGGTGACTTTAATATTATTGTCGTCAGTAGATTCTGCACTGACAAAATCATAAGTTGTACAGCCAGTACCCATACCAATAGCGCTAACAGTAATTAACTGATTAACAGTATCATAATTATATTCAAAAATTTTTTCAAACCACTCAACAGGTAGATTGTAATCATCTAAGTAGTTATTTAGAATTTCATAAATATCTGATATTGGTATATGGAATGTTTGTTCCGCTTCGTTAAACCAGTTATCTTTTTCATGAAACATAGCAAAAGTGTAAAGGTTTTTTTCTGGTATTTCTATTGTATCATTAAAATTACAATAAAACAAAGATGCCTCAGAAAGATAATCTACTATTTCTTGTTCTGAATGGTTTGTAAGATACGTTTCAGCCGCAGTTTGTTCGTTTGTCTGACAGGATGTTAAAGTTAGTAACAAAAGAATTAAAGATATTATACAAAATCTTTTCATAAATATCATTCCTCACAATATTTCTTGATTAGTGGGTAAAGGTTTTGATTAAATAAGGTTTACATTCATATTTCTACTCTTTCTATTTTTTACATTGATCACTTCCTGTAAATCAAAATTATACTTTACATAAATATGTAATGAAACGCCTAAAAGGTAACACATAAAACCAATTTTTTTAGTTAAACCTTATATTTATTATATCACTATCGTTTTATAAGTTCAAGCAATAAATTTTAGTTGTTTAGCGGTGTTCAAATTATAATTTTAACAAGTATATAATATATATATAATCAATATTTAATTTTGCGTGGTGATATTATGCCTAAAAAGGAAGTACCGACTTTTATACAAAAACTTAGACAGGTTTTTTCTCATAATCTGGAAGTTTGTAGAAAAAACAAGGGGTATACGCAGGATAAAATTTCTGAATTGGTTGGTATTAGTCAGGCGTTTTATTCACAAGTTGAACGTGGTAA
>CATJCJ010000138.1 GCA_949738935.1 uncultured Eubacteriales bacterium
AATTATATTTTTATGTGTATGCTTTTTATTGTAAATAAAATAATAATAACTTAAACTTTATACAACAAAAATACAGGAGGAGGGGAAGTTAATGCTTGATAGGGAAAAAGTCGGAAAAGCAATTTCAGAACAAAGAAAAATAAAAGGAATGACACAAAAACAGCTTGCGGACTTATTACATGTGTCATATCAAGCAGTTTCAAGATGGGAACAAGGAATCAGTCTGCCGTCAGTGGATATAATTTATGATATTGCACAGATACTTGAAACTACTGTTGATTTTTTGCTGAATGGACTTTCAGATGAAAGAAAAATTATCAGCTATATGGATACAGGTTTAGATGTTAAAAGACTTCATATGATAAAAGATAGATTAAATAGTTTTGTGACTAAAAATGATATGCTGCTTCACACAAGAGCCACAGACCCAATATTTTTTAAAATGTATACCTCAATAATGGATGAGCCTATATATGTATTCGCTAACCATGTTCCTGGTTCTAAAGAGCGTTTCGCTATGGAAAATGGATATGACAAGGAGATATGTATTGATTTAGTGTCAAACGCGGCTAACAACTTAATACGTTTTGGGGTAAAACCGTTTATTTTACAGGCTAATATTGTTTGCGGAAACAATGACGGCAGTCAAATTCTTTTAATGGGCGAAGCTTTCAAAGAAGCATGTAAGAACAATAATATTTTATTCGCGGGATTTGAAGTATCGGCTCAAGCGGTAAATTATAGTACAAATGAATATAAAATAGGGGCTTCGGTTATAGGAATTGTCGATAGGAAAAAAATGATAACAGGAAACAGAATAAAAGAAGACGATATTATTATTGGATTGCTTACAGAGGGAATATCATCATTAAGTTATCCTTTTATAAAAGTGATAATTGACAAAAGACCTGATATATTATACGCGAAAATTGATGGGCATAATATTTTTATGGACGAATTGATAAAACCAAACGCTTGTTATGTAAACGTAATAAATGAACTTAATGAGCATAATTTTATACATGGAATTTTTAATATTGGCAAGTCATTATTTAGTAGGAGATGTTATAATACAATGCCTGCTGGTCTCGGCGCGAGTATTTCGGTCTCAGCAATACCAATTCCCGCACTGTTTCAATATATATATGATTTGAATATGATGGACAAAGAATGTTTTTTAGAGGATTTTTCACTTGGTATTGGTATGATGATAGTAGTATCGGAAGAACAATGTGAAAAAGTAATAAAAATTATTGAAAAATATTATAAATGCTATGTTATTGGAAAAATAAAAAAAGATGATGAATGTCCAGACGCAAAAGTATGGATGGAGGGAAAGGTAAAATGGTAAAAGCGGGTTTACGCAATGGTTATTTATTGTTATTGTTTATAATATTTTCATTTATTTTGAGTGAATCTATTATTATAGGCAATGATTTTATTGCTGAAGCCACAGATATAATGGTTTCCGGTCACAAGATATATTTTTCTGATTTTATTATACCGTTACTTTGTATAATTGTATTAGGAACGTTATCAGCGTATTTAAAAAGTATTTTCGGAAAATATTATAGCTCAAAAGTACAAAAAGATGTACGAATATCAATTGGAAAACACTTATTAAAACTGCCTTTTTCTTATTTTGATGAGAAAGGAACCGGAAGTATTATTACAAGACTAATATCTGATATAGAAGAAATGGGAAGATTTTTCTCTGAAATTCTTCCTAACCTTCTTATAAATATTATTACAGTAATGACCGCTACTGTATATTTAATCCAAATGGACGCAATGCTGATTGTCATACTGTTCGCAAGCTATCCGATTATGTTAATTGTGGCGGATAGGTTATCAAAAAAACTGGCTGAAATTACAAAAAAACTGCGTACTCATATGGACGAGTGTACGGAAAAAGCTTACGACGCTATTCAAGGTATTGTAGTAGGCAGAAGTTATAATCTTTATGAATTGCATAGACAAAAAATTAATACTGTTATTGACAATATGGTGTCTCAAGGATGTAAAAGTACACGAATATCATCACTTGGCTGGGTGTTGAAAAATGTGATTACAACAATTCCTGTAATATTTTGTTATCTTTTTGCGCTGTATGAGATAACGCAAGGCAGGATTACTGTTGGAGAAATGCTTGCTTTTACGGTGATACTTAACAGAATTTTATACCCAATTGGTGATATTGTTTTTTGTGCGAATGATATTCGAGAGATTGGCGTTTCACTAAAAAGGATACAGGAAATATATAATCAACCAGAAGAGAGAAGAAACGGGAATGTATATAATATATCTGAAAATACCGAAATGACTTTCGCCATTGAATGGAAAAATATTGATTTTTACTATAATAGGAGTAAAGAACATCATATTTTAAATGGAATAAGCTTTTCTATAAAAATAGGTGAACAAATAGCTTTTGTTGGAGGTTCCGGAGAGGGAAAGACGACGATTTTTAAATTACTTTGCGGTTTTTATGAAAAAAATGATGGACAGTACATACTTTTCGAACATTCTTTTGAAAACTGGAATTTAGAAGCGGTAAGAAATTGTTTTTCAGTGGTATCACAAAATGTATTTTTATTTCCAGAAACAATTAAACAGAATATAGCCTGCGGAAAAGAAAACGCCACAGATGAAGAAATTATAGAAGCGTGTAAAAACGCTAATATTCATAATTTTATTATGTCTTTGCCTGAAGGATACGAAACTATTGTTGGAGAGCGCGGTGTACGTCTTTCAGGAGGGCAAAGACAGAGAATTTCAATAGCGAGGGCTTTTTTAAAGGAGGCTCCTATACTTCTTTTAGATGAGCCGACCTCCTCTGTAGATATTGATGCGGAAAAGAAAATACAAGAGGCTATCGAACGAATATCAGTGGGAAAAACCGTGATTATTATAGCGCACAGACTTTCTACAGTAAAAAACGCGAAAAGAATTTATGTAGTCAGCGAAGGAAAAATAGCGGAAATGGGAAATCACGAGGAACTTTTGGGAAAACACGGAATTTATGCTGAAATGTATGCGAAAGGATAAGGAGTTGTCAATGAATGGTTAAAAATTTTTTTCGTTTTATGAAAATAATGGGTGATAGGCTTCCTATATATTTAGGTGCTATTTTAATTTCTACCATAGGAGATACGGGACGAAGAATAGCAAGCTCATACTTGATTAAAGATATCATTACAGCAGCCCAAACTGATAATACAGATAATATTCTTTGGATTGTGCTTATAAATTTTATTGTATTTGCGCTTTGTTTGTTTTTATGGCGTTTTGGTATTATACGTTATAACATTGAGGGCAGAATCGGTGTTGGAAATGTTCAAAAGCTTGTATTTTCAAAGGCTATGCGTCTTCCTATGTCATATTATGAAAATAATCATAGCGGCGATTTTATGTCAAGATTAATTTTTGACACACAAAGGTCATCTGATATTTATACCTCAAGACTTCGCAGATTTCTTTCAGCGATAATATCAACTATTATATATCTTATTCCGATGTTTTATTTGAGCTATGAGCTTACTTTTTGTTTAATAGCTATAAGTCTGATAGCTTTTGCGCTGAATGGTCTTTTCGCTAATCCTATGAAAAAAACGCATAAATGCCTTTCTAATAAAAATAGTAAAATGCTTGAAAAACTAACAAATATTTTATCAGGTATGGAACTGATAAAAATTTTTTCTATTGGTTCAAAATTATCAAAAGAATATACGGCTGCTGGAGAGGAATATTTTCATATTCAGAAAAAAGCAAACCAACTGACAGCCGGACTTGAATGCGTAAATTGTATGTTTGATTTAATAGGGGCTTTGGCGTTTTTGGGACTTGGTATATGGTTTATATCATTAGAAAGAATAAGTCTTGGAGAACTAACTGGTCTTTACGCACTATACGGTGCCTTCCGTAATGTTTTTTCTGAGATAGGTCTGTATTTTCCTCAGATAATAGATTGTATCGCTAATGTTGAGAAAATTTTTGAGTTTCTTGATATGGAAGAAGAACCGGAACAATGGAAATTTAAAACTTATAATTACGGTAAAAAAACTATCTCTGACAATCAAGATATTATATTATCTGTGCGAAATATCAGCTTTACATATAGTTATGATAGAAAGGTTTTTGAGAAATTTTCAATGGAAATTAAAGAGGGAAGTTTTACAGCTGTTGTCGGTGAATCTGGCTGTGGAAAAAGCACGCTTGCGAAACTTCTGCTAGGTTTTTATCCATTAGAAAAAGGCAGTATATTTATAGATGGCAAAGACTATTCAAAACTTACTTTAAAGGAAATAAGAGAGCGGATTTCTTATGTTCCGCAGGAACCTTATCTTTATGAGACTACTATTGCCGAAAATATATCTTATGGCAGATATGGAGCAAGTCAAGATGAAATAATAGCGGCGGCAAAAGCGGCAAACGCCCACAACTTCATTATAAAATTGCCGAATGGATATAATACGATATTGGGAGAAAGAGGCAATACTCTATCAGGCGGTGAGAGGCAGCGTATAGCAATTGCTCGTGCGGTTATCAGAAATACTCCTGTTATTATACTTGATGAAGCTACTTCAGCGCTTGACAATGAGTCCGAATCACTTGTACAAGAGGCAATAAAAGCTTTAAAGGGTAAACATACTATACTTATGATAGCTCATCGGCCAAGCAGTATTATATCAGCGGATACAGTAATTCGGATAGGAGAATAAATTTATGAAAACAATTATTACAATTCAGCATACTCAATCTATACATCATATAAATGGTATGGTTGGTTCGTGGACCGATTGGGATTTATCTGATATGGGGAAAAAACAGTCTGAAAATATCGGTAAAAATCTATTAAATGAATTTAAAAACCGTAAAAATAGAAAATATAACACCTAGTAATTATAATGGAATAATTCTGCAAGTTCCGAATGAAATAAAATTTGCTACCAAGATTAATTTATTGGTAAC
>CATJCJ010000139.1 GCA_949738935.1 uncultured Eubacteriales bacterium
TTGACATTGGCTGTGAAAACATTTTGTATAACAAAAAGTTATCTTGGTTTATTTGTGTAAACGATGTTGGAGAAAGCTCAAGATTATTTGAGCTTAAAATATTTTTGTCATCATCGGAAAAAATGCCGTTATCATTTGGGGGCGATGGTATAATTCCATCGTTTACGGAAAGTATGAAAAGCGCTTTTATTTTTGAAAGTCTTGTTCTCTTTAAGTCTCCTATTGTTACCTCGTCTTGTACTTGCGGAAGACGGCCGATTTTACAGGATTTTAAACCGGCATTTAAAATTTTCGAGTATTCTGACAATGTAACTTTTTGCTCACCTAAAATCTCAACAGTTTTATCTAAAAGCTCTGATATTATGCCATATACTTGAAAACATTCAGGGGATTTTGAATAATCTAAAATTTCTTCTAATTTTAATGAGGTTAAAAATGTGTGAAGTCTAAAAGAAATTTCTTTTATTGTATATTTACCTTTTGGTTTGATATATTCTGTGAAAGGCGTTAATGTTTCTATAAAACTGTCTTTTAAATAATTTATGTCATCTTCATTGAGACTCGAATTTTCGGAAGAGTATTCCCATTTTGGTAAAAGCCATTTTTTGCCTTTTATTCCGTGTTCAAGAACATAATTTTCAAGAATACTTACGTCAAGATAATTTAGAGGTGTTAAATATGTTTTTAAAAATCTAAATATAGCCTCGTATGACCAATTTGTTGTAAATATTTCGAAGAAAGAACATATGAGTTCAGTTATTCGATTTGTTGTAATATCTTTTTTTGTGTCTATAAAATAGGGAATTTTGTATTTTGTGAATGAGCTTTTTATTATAGGCTCATAGTCATTATCTCCCAATATTACAGCTATGTCTCTATAATTATAGCCTTTTTCACGAACAAGATACAGTATGTTTGTGGCTGCGATGTCAACTTCGGAATATTTATTTCTTGTTTTAAATATTTTTATGTCGCTTGTTTTATTTTTATACGCTTCTTTCTTTAAGGTTAAGTAGTTTTTGCAAAGGTGCGTTAATTCAGGGCTTTCTATTTGTCTGATATTATTTTCCAAAAAAACATGGGGTTGAAAATGTGCTTTAGCTTCTTTTGAAAATGTATTTAGTTTGTTGATTGTGTTTTTTATTTCATAAAATGGGTCATAGTTATTTAAGTCTTTAAAAAGTAATTTTTTTGTTGTTAAACAAAATGTTATATTTACTTGGTTAGCGTATTTAAAAAGTTCTTTTATAACTTTAAACTCTTGTGGAGTAAAACCATTAAATTCATCTATCCATATGTCGGAATTTTTTATAAAATTAGAGTCCTTGATTTTATTTGAAAGTAAATCTAAAGTTTCATCTGATGAGATATATTCTTTTTTCAAATAGGTTATATACTCTTTGTATATAAGGGTTATATCTTTCATTTTTTCATAAAGATTGGATTTTTCTTTTATTTTTTCTGACTTTTCCTCAAGTTCTTGGGGCGATATATTGTATTGAAAGAATTCTGTTATTGTTTTGCCTATATTTTCTAAAAAACCGTCTTTATCTATTGAGTTTTTGAAATAGGGAAGTTTTTTCGTGTTCTCATATGCTATTTTTCGTATTAACATAAGTTTTCCAATATCACCAAGTATTTTTGATGAGGATATGCCTGTTTCTGAAAAAAGTGTATGTGCCAAACGTTTGAAACTTAAAACATATATATTCATAAGTACTCTTGACGGAAATTTTTCGGCAAGAAGTTTTTCTGACTGAAGGGTGAATTGTTCGGGTATTATGTATATAATGTTATTATTTGCGTTTTTTGATTTTTCATAAATTTCGTTTATGCATAATGTTGATTTTCCTGAACCGGAATTTCCGTATATATATCGTATATTCATTTTATCTCCTTTATAACAAATTCAAATATAAATAAAGTTAAAAATTGATTGAAATTGGGGCGAATTGAATTTGAGCTTTTATAATTATTTTATTTTAGTAATTACATTATATCATATTTTAGACAAAATGGTAATAGTTATATATTAAATAAGTTATTTCGGAGGTCTTTTATGGGAACTAAATTTGTCGTTATAAAACTTAGGGAGGTTTTGAAGACTGCCATACTTACGATAATAGGTTTTGCCATAATAGGAGCTATTCTTTATTTTTGTATTCAGGGCGGAAGCGATGATGAAAGCTGTTATAATCCGGGCACTTATTCCGCTGAAATTATTTTACATAATAACCCTGTTTCTGTACAAGTGAGTGTTTCGGAAAAAGAAATTACAAATATTGAGCTTTTAAATATGGGTGAAACTCAAGAAGCTTTTTATCCTTTGTTTAAACAATCTCTTGGAGAGATTTCCGCTGAAATTATTGAAAAACAATCGACAAATATTGCTCTTTCAAACGATAAATCAATAACAGGTGGTATTCTGATTAAAGCTGTTGACTTAGCTCTTGAAAAAGCAAAGAAATAGTACAAAATAATGGCAATATCATATAATTATAACTATGTGGTATTGCCTTAAATTTATTTTACTGTTTGTTATAATTTGGTTAAAATACTCGCCTTTATGTAAATAGCCTTAGATAGTGTTGATATAGCAATTAAACTTGAAATATAGTAATAAAAATTATATAATAAAAGAATGGAAAATAGTTATTACTCAGAAGACTTTAGAAAAAGAACAATAGAATATAGAGAAGAAAGACATACGCTGAAAGAAACAAGCAGGGTATTCAAGGTATCAATAAAAACAATACGCACTTGGGAGAAGAAGCTAAAGAAGGGAACATTAGCAAAAAAACGTTGAATCGCTTATTTAAAAAAATCAATCCAGATAAACTGAAAAAGTATATAAAATAATATCCCGATGTATATTTAAAAGAAATAGCGAAAGAGTTTGGCTTGTATAGTTAAACAACTTTAAAACACTCAAATAAAGCGTTGTCAAATGTGTTAAAAAATGGAAGGATTTTTCACAAATGACGTTTTAACCAGCTCCAAAATTTTTCAATGGGATTTAACTCAGGAGAATACGGAGGAAGAAATATTAAGTATAACATAGGGCTTTAAATAATTATGTATATTCAACAACTTTTGACAAATAATACAAACAAAATAATTTCTACAGCATTCGATAATTCAATTGTCGAATGACTAAATTAAAATTTAAGGAAAAAACCTCCACAAGAATATTTTATCCAATAAAGGGAATAATATTTATGCTTTTTCACATAAACAGGATAAAGTAACGCAAAGGTGTGACTTGAGCAGTTTATGTGGTTTTATACGAAATATTTCGGGAAAACCAAAGCGATAAACCTCAGGGAAAAGAGAGATGATAAAAATGACAAAACAAGATAGAAAAGAAAATCCAATAGTAACAGCAATCCTTAAAGAATATCAGCCTAAGAACCTGTCTAAAATTTAAAAAAAGCCTATCTAAAAGTGTTGAAGCTATGCAAAATGCTCTTAAGGACATATTTGGTCCAATGTTTGAAGCTATGCTTAAAGGTGAAATGGATACGCACCTTGGCTATTACAGCAATGAACGAACTGAAAAGCAAAACAATAATAGAAGAAATTGATATTCTCATAAAAATATAAAAACATCGTTTGGAGAGGTAGAGCTTGAAGTTCTTCAAGATAGAGATTCAAGCTTTGAGCCTCAGATTATTAAAAAGCGTTAAAAAGATGTTTCTGACATTGAAAGCAAAGTACTTTTACTATATACCAAAGGAGTCAGTTAGCGTGATATTTCAGATATAATTGAAGATATATATGGTTTTGAAATGTCAGCAGAAATGATTTCAAATATTACAGATAATATTATTGAAGAACTTGAACAGTGGCAGAAAAGACCACTTAAAAGTCTATATACATTCTTATTTGTAGACGGTATATTCCGATAAAAAGGGATTATGAAACAAAAGAGTGTGCGGTTTATACAATTTTAGCACGTTCGTTTCATAAGTTTTTTAAAATCCACCAAGTTACAAAAAAGTATGCTATAATTTAGAAAGAGGTGGATTAAAATGATAGATAAATTTGAAGTTATAGAAGATACACGGCATCAATGTTATGTAAAGTATAAACTATCTCACATATTAACGATTGTTATATGTGCTTTTTTATGCGGACTGGACGAACTTGGAGATATTGTAACTTTTGCTGAAAACAAAGCAAAATTTTTTAAAGACAATTTTGGGATTGAAAAAATCCCGTCAAAGCCAGCAATAAGCAGGGTTTTAAGTGTAATTGACGGTCAAGGAGTTGCAGAAGTAATAATTGATATAATGAAAACAGCAATAAATGAAAATGAAAAAGTGATTGCTGTAGACGGCAAAGCAATTAGAATAACATCTAAAACAGATAAACCGCATTCAGCACTTCAAATAATAACAGCATATCTTACAAAGAGCAGTGCTGTGCTTGGGCAGGAAAAATAAACGAAAAAACAAATGAGATACCAGTACTTCGACAAATGTTGGAATACATGAATATTAAAGGTAAAACAATAACAGCAGATTCATTGCACTGCCAAAAAGAAACCTGTGCAAAAATTATTGAAAAACAGGGAAATTATGTTTTAGGATTAAAAGAAAATCAAAAAACATTACATGACAATATAGAATTTATATTTTAAAAATGAAATTACAAATAAAGATTTTGCAACATTTACAACAACAGAAAAGAATGGCGGAAGAATTGAAAAAAGAATATGCTGTAAAATTTTAGACTTGGCTTGGCTTGAAAAACGTTCTTTATGGGCAGAATTAAAAACTGCGTTTTCAGTAAAACGAATTGTAAGTACAGCAAATAAGACAACGTAGGAAATCAGTTATTATATTTCAAGAAAGCATTAGAAAATAGAAAGTATGCATTAGATGTTAGATGTTGTTTTATCAGAAATCAAATGTCTTTTTTAGAATGAAAATGCTCATATCACACTGAATATATTGCGTAAGTATGCATTGCTTTTACAAAAGCAATATATATCAAATTTATCTAAAAATGTTTCTGTTAAAAAAAA
>CATJCJ010000140.1 GCA_949738935.1 uncultured Eubacteriales bacterium
ATTTCGATGAAAAGGAGGGCAACTATGGAGACAAAAGGATTTAACGGAAGTGAGATTTCCGAAAAGAACAAAGAAGCTTTACAGTCTGAAACATGGCAGAAAGTAAGGGAGGCAATGAAAACAGAAGTCCAGCATTTTACAGAGGTGCCAGAGATTCAGCACTTTGCAACGGTGAAAGTAAGCAAAAATGATAATGTCTATGGAGTTGTATGGGGCAATGTGGTTAGGGAATATCTCAAAACGGCATATTCCGGGGAAAATGCACAGGCGGATGTTATATCAGATGGCATTACATATAAGGTCTTAAAACGTAAGGAAATCACGGTTTTCTATGATGTGGCCGGGAACACACTCTTTGATGTGGAGAATGGGCGGCTTGAAAAAGAATATGGGTATGTCATGAAGGAAGATAAAATGGCTGCCATATTAGAGGAGGGAATTACCAGTGCGGTTGAAGCTGAGGAGAAAAGTGCAGATTTGGAAAAGAAAGAGGCAGATAAGGGAACTGGAGAAATTCAGGAAGAAAAGCCAGAAAGTGGTGGACTGACCAGCGACATAGAAGTTCCTGATCCGGCATCCGTAAAGCAAATGGCGAAGGAAAAACTGGAAGAAGAAATGAAAGCGGATAAGGATAAGACCTTTGCGGAGCCTGTCATTGGGTATTTGCTGAAACGCTGCGAAGATGATTTGGGACTTGCCCAGGATGTGGTGCAGGAGCATAAGTCATGGAAAAAGTGCTTTGACTATATATACGCCCAAGCCCGCAAACAGGCAACAGGGAATAGGGCTGCTGTTCGTGATGATGTTGTATATGAATGGGCCGAGGATTACTACCACAAAGACGATAAGGCTGAGGAGGAAAAGAAAGCCAGGGAGGCTGCAGAACGGAAGAAAAAGCAGGAAGAGCGCAAAAAGGCAGACAAGAAAAAGCCGAAGCCAGTTGCGAAGAAAGACAATAAGGCAAAAGAAAAGACCGTGGAGCCACCGTCCCCAAAGAAAAACCTGAAAGAAATGGATGGCCAGCTTGATATGTTCTCCATGATGGGAATGTGAGGGGGTGGTATGGATGATAAAGAGAGCATTAAAAGTAATATCGGTTCCAAGAGCCGACATCCAGCAGATTCACAAGACTGCAATAGGAGGTAAGGATATCCGCGGGGTTATTATATCCCAAAAGAAAAGAATTGAGGCGGAGGAAACGCTGATTCTTAATGTGTATCAGGTAAGCGGAAAGAACAAAAAGGATATATCCCTGTTATTCAGAGTATTTTGCCAGAAGAATGATTATATAACATTTGAAGTTGATTGCAACAAG
>CATJCJ010000141.1 GCA_949738935.1 uncultured Eubacteriales bacterium
CGGACTATAAAGATATACATAGATTATCGAAACTTTTAAACGCACCAAAAAAAGAAATTAAAACAGCGGCGGAAAAACTTATAAAAAAAGGATATTTAAAAATTGTTGACGGCGTTTATGCGGTAAATAAATTTAAAATTAAAGATATGCTCTTGATTGAGCCAACTAATAATAGGGAGGGATAATTATGCCAAAGATAGTGCGAATCGGAGAATTTAAAGATTATACGCTTATTGAAAACGCCTGCCTGCGTGATAAGGCTCTTGATATTGCGGAAAGAGGTCTGCTTGTGACTATGCTTTCTCTCCCCGATAACTGGGATTTTAACGGCGTAGGACTTTCATCAATACTTCCCTGCGGAAAATCAAAAGTTTACAGCACACTTAATAAACTTGAAACAGCGGGATATTTAAAACGCAAACGTGTTTACACAAATGGCAAAGTATCTGACTGGGAATATCATATATGCGGCAGACCTATCTTTAAAGACGGAAATTCAGAAGATAATGTGTCTGAAAATAATGACGAAAATAAAAATTCATATAAAAATAAAAATGTGGATAAATCTGTGGATAACTATGTGGATAATCATAAAGAAGATACAGATAACTTACAGACCGCCGCTGATAATTTCATCGATAATGGCAGCAACTCAGCAAATAATACTGTATCTTCAAAAAACCTATTTCCAGAAAATCAAGAGATAGGTTTTCAAAAGATAGAAAATTAAAAGATAGAAAACCTAAAACAAGAAAAGCCGGACAATAATGAAATATATAATAATAAAATATTAAATAATCAAGTATGTATTAATCAATCTATCAATCAATCAAATAGCAGCCGAAAGAAGCTGGACGGACAAAACCCGATTTTGCCGCAAGACAAAATTATTGACAGTAAGGCTGTGACTGATAGGATTGATGGATTGATTGATGAATTACACCACACAGAAAATTACAGACAAAAACAGCGTGAACAGGAAAAGGCAACGGAAGATTACAATGCTTATAAAGAACTCATAAAGGCAAATATTTGCTTTAATGATTTATGTATATCTGTAAAATTGAGTGACAGAGAATTGCTTAACGATATTGTTAATATTATGGCGGACGTTGTTTCGTTTAATAAAAATCCTTTGATAATAAATAATTGTGAAATTCCGGCAGAAATTGTTAAAAGCCGTTTTCTCAAAATCACTTATGGGGAAATTGAGTATATACTTGAACAGTTTTCTAAAACCACAACCAAAATTAATAACATACGAAAATATCTGATTGCTATGATTTACAACGCAAAAAGTACAATTAACAGCTATTATAAAGCTGAGATACAGCACGATTTTTATGGCTATGATTAACAGAAAGGTCAAAAATAGCTATGTTTGATATAAAATACTTGCTTATTCCTCCCCTTGCCGGACGGCTTGAATCTCTTTCAGGCTTCAGAGAAAAAGCGGAATTTCTGCTCAAACTTATAAATTTTGAGATATATTTTAAAAAATACGCTGATGATATAAACGGCAGCTGGTACAAAGAAGTTGAAGAACGTTATTCCGCTGAAAATTATAGCTTTATATTCAGCGATAAGGCTTTTATTATCCAATATGCTGATAAAACTAAAAATATTGGCAAAGTTATTAAACTTATAAATAAATTGTGCAATCCTGATGTATTTGATTACGACAGCGTTATAGCCGAAACAGAAAACGAAACAGCAATAATAGCAAATATTGACGATTTTGA
>CATJCJ010000142.1 GCA_949738935.1 uncultured Eubacteriales bacterium
AAAATACAAAGTGCAGGCTGTAACATAACCACATCCTACAACAGAGAAAGTAAGGAAATGCAGATAAAATATTACAAATAACCCTAACAAATACTCCTAACAAAGCCTTTTTACTAACACTACAAGCAATGCCTCGGTATATACCGAGGCATTGCTTGTGTGCATAACATCCAGCGCAGTCGGATTTGAGAGTTAGCCACCACCCAAACCACCGCTATTCAAATACTAAAACATCTAAATTTAAGCCGCCTTTAGCGTTTATATATCCGAATTTCACTGTTCCCACTGGCGTTGCTTTTCTCGCTGCTGCTCAATATCTTGCAGTCCCAAAATCTATTGCACATTGCTTTTGCCACCTTGGGGCATCATCAGTTCCAAACATTTTCGCTTTGTTCTGTTTCTGTACAGGATAGAGTTTTTGTGTAAATATAATAATTGTCCCATTAAATAAAGCTCAAATTGAGCGCAGTTTACAAAAAAATAAGGCTCAAATTGAGCCTTATTTTTTACTTGTATATTGCTTAAATATATCTCTCGCAATTTCTGAAAAAACAATAAACAATAAAGTTTTATTTAAACTTTTATTTTTATTATTTTATTTTTTGCAATGTTTATCTATACAATCGCATTTTAGTAAACAATAACATCTTTATTTTTTTATTCAAAGCATAGTCCATCATTAAAAACTATAGATAAAGAAAATCTAAATTCGGAAACAATGATGTTACATGCCACAAAAAAAGACAGAACAAACAGTCTGAAAATTGTTTATCCTGTCTTTGCAAGAATAATATTTAATATTCATCTAAATCAACATGAAAAGATTTAGTTTATTAAACAGCCTACGGGCTGGCGGAAATGGTTGGCAAACGGAAATAAACATTTCCACTGTCCTAAAGCTGTTTGTTTTTTTGCGCTTTGTAATAAATTGAATTATTAAAGTACAGACCCATAATAAACACAGCTAGTTTCAAAATTAACTACTTCGATCTAAAATGTTACATTGCATCTTGTCATAATTGTTTAGAAAATGTAAGCATTATTTCAAGTTATCCTAAAATTTTTTACGATGGATTGAAATCAATAGCACAAAAGATAGCGTTATAACTAACAAAATTGGTGAAGTACCTTGAAACATTTTACTTGCACAAGCCATAACGAAATTTGACCAAAGCGATTTTTGTAGATTGATCGATATAAAAGGAACATCTATTGCATAAAAGCCAACAGAAAAATTTGGGTATACCAACCGACCAATCAAACAAACTAACAAGGCATATTGCCAATAACTCTTAAAATCAAAATGATAATGCCAAAACAGCCAAACTATGGGCAAAAGCAACAACATATCTATAAACAAACTCAAATTGGAACTAATATTAGTTATTATGCTTTCTCCATCCAATGCCAGTTTAACAAACAGCACACCATAGACAATATGAATTGCTACATAATATAGAAAGCATGATAATATCAGTTTAAGTTTAACAATCATACTAATCAAAAATTGTAGGACAAACCATAATAGAAAATTGGTGAACTTGAGAATCTGTTGGTGAAATAATGTTAGCACAAGCATGGGCTCTTACTGTTCCATCTGTTTCATCATCAGATACATAGTCAATATCCTTATTAAATGATTCGCTTATTGCTACACGATAAGGCGCAAACGTTGGACTGCCGTATTCAGCCCCCCAACATAACACACCACTTTTAAAAGTACCCTTTGCAATAACAAAATATCCAGTTAAGTTTTTAATTTCATTTTTTACTCCAGCAACATCTACCCATGTCATTGTTAATGAGGCATTCGCATCAATACCATATCTACTATAGGCAGCCGTTGATGTTTTAACCTTAACTTCACTAGAAAGCAAAACAGGAGTATTGAGCATACCTGCTTTGCCAATACCAATGTTTACTAAAGGTTTTGTTTTAACGTCCACAATTTCCAAATCCAGTTTCTCACCGTCTGGGGATAATAAATAGGCTTCAATACCTTGTTTAATTTGTTCTGTTTTTGATTCAACATCCGCCGCCCAAGCTGGCATGCTCATAGCCATGCACAAGTACAGAGTCAAAACCAAACTTAATAATAAACTTCTTTTTTTCATTGTTATAGTCCTCCTAAATTATAATTTTTTTGAAGAGTAAAATCACAAATAATCTTCTACTTTCTCAAATCGCCTTTGCAGCGCCAACACATTTTTCAATCAAAGCCTGTCCACCTTTCTACTGCTTAAATTTGACTATCCAAGTTTTCGATAAATTGTTGGTAATTTTTACCCCTCTATTATATATATGTAACGAACACCCAAAAAGGTTTCCACTTTTTCCAAAATTTTTTATTTTTCTTAATTTTTTTTCACATACAACATTTGTAATAACAATTCAAATATAAAACAAAAATACTCTGCAAGCCTAAACTCACATAGTCCCTTTTTTTATCTCTTTTATTATAAATCCTAATCTAGTCCGCTATATACTCAACAGTTTCATAACCGCCTTTTTCAGCATAAAAGTATACTTTTGCCCGATAAGAATAGCCTGATTTAGCCCCTGAATAAGATATGTTAGAAATGTGTACGCTTGCGTTCTTTTTCAACATACTTGGATAACTAGAAGAATTATATGTGGCAACAGCACTCCATTGGCTGGACCCCGGCGCTTTCTCTTGAATAATAATTGTTTTAGCGCCAAGGACATCCATAATACTTGTACCAACTATTCTAAACGAAACATTTGCAGTTCCTTGAGAATTAACTGCTATCTCTGCTTTTGCTTCATAAATGTATTCACTAGACAGTACCATAGCATTAGCTACAGACGCAATACTAAAAATAAACATTAAAAGCAATGCCGTCAAGGCAATATTTTTTCTCATTATGTTCACTCTCCATCAATAGATTTTATTATTTTTTCTGCTTCTTCTATTGTAAATTTACCCATAATAGCTCCCTCAAAATCACCGTTTTGCCAAGCTATTATACGTCCATCCAGATTAGTCATAACATAATACACCCTGTCTTTTATTGCATATTGTAGAACATCAGCATTATCTTTGAAATACAGATTTTTCTTATTATCATTAAGATATATTATATATGAGATAATCAGTGTATCAATATCATTATCTGCTTGCTTAATAAATGTAATGTCAATACATTTAAATGTGCCCTCGTATTCATTTACATCTATTGAGTCAAATGTATAACCGGTAGGTAGCCATTTGGGGACAATATTTTCCGGGTAGCCATATTCAGCTAATTTATCGGATAATTCTGATGTTACAGACGGCTCCTCAAACCAGAAAAAATCTTTGCTCCATCTGCCAATAGCGGCAATAGGATTATATCCCAAAGCATAGGCCGTAACAGTTCCGCCAAACATAAATATCAAAATTACAGCCGCCGCACTGGCAAACCTGCGCCAATGCTTTATCCAAGGCTTAACTATGATAACATTATCTTGGCTATCCTCCACATATTCCATATCATCGAGGAACTCTTGCAGAAGTTGCTCGTTTTCAAGCATAGGATAATATTTTTCATCAAATTCCACCTTTTTAGCAGCAATATCCGTTGCCGTTGGCGAAGTTTCATCTTCTTGGCGTTCTGACAACAGATTGAGAATATACAATGCGGCCTCCGGCTCCATCTGTTCAGCTTCTGGGGCGTCAAAATTGGCTCGCAGCAACGCCTCTAAAATGTCAGTATCCATTTTGTCGAATTTACTATAATCTAAACGCCCTTCATATTCGACCTTAGACATAACTAAACCTCCCTTCTATATATATATGTAACGACAAGTCAAAAAGGTTTCCATTTTTTCAAAAATTTTTAACTTTTTTTATTCCTTTCTTCCAATATTTTTTTCAATTTCTTTTTTGCTTTGAAAATCCTTATTTTACAAGCATTTTCAGATATATTTAATTCCTTGGCTATAACCGCCACCGACTTATCTTCCACAGCAAATTTCTTTAATATCTCATATTCTTTATATTTAACTAAATCACCATACAGCAAATCCAAATCATCTTCTTGTTCTACACTATCCGAATGATATTCCAGCCAATCCTCAATAGAAACATCAGCCAACATTTTAATAATATTATTTCTTACGCGATTAAAATTTCTGATTGAATTTTCCAGTATATACATAATATAGCCTTTAGGATTAGGACTTGCCACAAGCTTATCAATTTTCATACAAGCTATTAAAAAGGTTTCCTGTATAACATCATCAACAAAAGCCTTATCAATAATAAATTTGTTTGCATAACGAAACAAAGCATTTTCAAAGGACATTTCTAAATACAGTTTATCAACAAATGCTTTCTCTTCGGGCCTCAATTTACGTCCTGTTATGCGCATTTTTTCACCACACTTATTTCATCATAATTCAATAATATTTCAGTGTTAATTATATTCTAGCATATTATTTGCGATTTTCCAATACCTTAAATAATGTTCTCAACATCGTATCAGCAGCATCTAAGTCTTTTTCTGGCGCTCTTTTCAACATAGCAATAATACTATCTATTTTTTCCGAATTTCTGCTCCCATTTTCATTTTCACATAACAACCCACCAGGGCTTACACCAAATAATTTAGATAATTCATAATAAACCTCTAACCCAACCAAAGATTTACCACGTTCTGCTTTGGAATAAAAAGATTGCGAAAGGCCAACTGCTTCCGCTACATCTTCTTGTTTATAGTTTAGTTCTTTACGACATTTTGATAGATTGGCAGAAAATATCTTGCAAAGTTTTTGTGTAACACCCAATTTAGCAGTTTTAGACATATAATACCACACCAAATCATATAAAGATTTTTTACAACTATATTATACATTTTATAAGACTATTATTGAAGACAATATAATGACTGTTTTATATGCTTATAAAGAATATAAAACAGTCAGATTAAGAAAATAAACCAGTTTAATAATAGACACTGGCTTCAAAAATATTTTTATTAAAATGTTTTATTATACTAATAATAATGCCGCTCAAATTGAGCGGCATTATTAATCACTATAAAAATCCGGCCTTGCTACAAAACTAAAACCAGAGGTTCCCGTTATTACCACATTGTTAGCGGAGCTGGCACAATGAATAACCAGCAAATTGCCGCT
>CATJCJ010000143.1 GCA_949738935.1 uncultured Eubacteriales bacterium
TATGAATAAACAGAAATGAAGGATAATTCCTGATTATCGGGGGTTGGCAGGAAATATAAGGTTATTTATTACTTCAAATGATAATTTGGGATTATCTATGTATTTTAACATTTAATCATAATGTTGATAATAATTACTTTAAACCTACGGTGATGAAATGAAGGGCAAGCTAATATTTTTATTTGGTATAGATGGAAGTGGAAAGTCCACCATTCTACAAATGTTAAAGGATAGTAAATTGGATAATATAATATGCACATCATGTTTAACAAGCGCTATTTTTGAAGAGGAACTATATGAAGCCGAACGTAAATTACACTTCTCTAGAAAGGATATTTTTTCAAAAGAATTTAAACATGTACTACATATCGGAAGTGTAATCTATAAAATGTATAACGAAATACTGCCATTTCTTAATGATGGTCATAACATAATACTTGATAGGTATGTTATATGTATAAAAATGTTTTCTGAACTTTTTCTTAACCCCTCCTGTCAATGTCTATCAAATGCTTTAGAATGTTTACCTATTCCCGATCTTGGGATTTATTTTGATGCAGATATTGATATTGCTATACAAAGGATACAGGAAAGAAGTAAAAAAAATGGAATAGTACCACACTATAGTGAAAGCAGAGAATCCTTGAGAAGGAAAAAAATTTACTATGAATCTATGATTGATAAAGAAAGATATGCTATTTTAAAACTGGATGCAAATAGGGATGTTGATAATGTGTATTATTCGATCCTACAAATACTACAAACAATATGTATTATATAGATTACTTAAACAAAGTGCAAATATTTATGAAAAATATAAGAATGCTTCTTTTTGATTTAGATGGGACAATATTAAACTCTGACAACTTAGTATCTCCTATAACGGCAAGTGTCTTAAATGCATGCAAACTAAAAGGTTATTATATGGGTTTTATTACTGCGCGGTCTAGTTCAAAGAAAAATGTTTATCTATTAAGCAAACTGCCCTGCGATTTTATTGCTTTTTATAACGGCGCAATGATTTATGCCAAAAATTGTTTAATTGAAAGTAATACATTGTACTATAGACAAGCTAATAAGATGCTGAAAAAAATAAATAAAGACTTTCCTAAAATAAAAATAGATATACATCAAGAACCTTGGGCTTTTTCTAACGCCTGTAACTGTATACGTAACCTAGAAACAGAAGAACAAAGATTTTGTACTCTTGCTCAATTACCGAAATTAGATGTCCAACGTGTTCGGTTGAAATCAGAATTTCTTATGTCTGTTCCTTTAAAAAAGTATATGTTCTCAGAAAGTATATTTTATTATACGATATCAGGAGATGCTATAATTGTACATAAAAACGCAAACAAAGGAAATGCTGCCCGAAAGGCCTCACGTTTTTTTAATATACCACTTTCCCAAATAGTAGCTTTTGGTGATGACATAAACGATATTGAAATGATAGAAATTGTTGGAACTGGCGTAGCTATGGGCAATGCTGTTTCTGAACTAAAAAATGTTGCAGATTATATTACTGAAACAAACGACAATGATGGCATTGCAACATGGATAAATAAATATTTGTTATAATATAATACATATTTTAGGAGGGTCAATGGATAATAACTTAAGAAAAGTTTTTATATGCTTTTCTGCAAAAGACCGTTATAATATAGCCCAACCAATTGTTTACCATCTTAAAAACTATGGTATTAATGTTTGGTATGATCGACACGAAATGGTAATGGGGGATGACCGAATTAAAAGAAATATAGAGGAAGGTGCCGGTAAATGTAGGTATGCAATAATTATTTTATCCTCTAATACCCTTGATTCAATATGTGCAACAGAAGAAATAAAAATACTTGAATTAAGATATTATGAAGGGGAAGTTGTTATTTTTCCTGTATTATATGAATTAAAGCCTTGTGACATCCCGCAAAAATTTATTTGGATCAGAAATTTGATTTTTAAAGAAGTCACTCATGCTACTGGTACTTTAGAGATATGTAATCACATTGCGTGTAAAATTACACAGGATATGTTGGAATACTGTAAGTGTAAGAGTATTCAGGATATAATAAATAGCAACTTGTTTCTTCCTAAAACAGTAAACTCCTTATTAAAACAATATAGTAAAATTGATAATGCTAACCTTAATAGCAGGGTTACTATGCTTTATTCTATTTACATTATAATCATTGAATCTAATAATGTAAAAAAAAGTACGCTATGTGAATTACCAACAAAAGTATTTGAAAGAATATTTGCGGAAACCCTCCTTAATTTAACCATAGATTATAGGGAATTATGGTTACTAGAGAATTCAATGTGTATATTAATTGAACATCACTATTCATCTTGTATTGAATCTAAGATATGAATGATTATTTTCGCAAGTACCTCTGTATCGCATTTGGAAGTAAGTAAATCAATGCTTTTTTCCAAATGCGGATATTGAGTTATATTGCTTTTCATTTGATTCCATATTATTTCAGACCTCATTCCGGGGTATGCGATAGGTATAATAGTTTTATGATTTTTTAATGAAATTTCAAATTCTTCTTTTACCCCACTATTGGGGTTAGGTGAATTCGCATTATAGTCTCCAAAAACAAATATTACTGAACCACATTCCCCAATAATTTCTTCCCGCATTCTTTTTTTGTCTTCCAAAGACTTTTCACCTAAACCAACAAATGGTCTTACAATAATATATTTTTCTTTATCTTTAATTCCCTTTTTTGCAAGATACTCATTAGCATATCCAATAATATGTGTTCCAAAATGTCTTCCTATGCCATTGACAATTCGATAATCATTGGCTAGAAGGTGTGATGTTATACTACGTGCCAAACTGTGAGAGTATTCGTCAATTCCTAAATCAAAGGAACGGAATGCTCCAGAAATAAAAACTCTTTTATTTCGTATTCGTTTATTTAATTCACTCAAAACTTTAAATATCTCCGTGTATTCACTCACAAGAAGAACACGAATATGATAGCGAGATTCTAAATCATTAATAAAATGGTTAAAGTATGGATCATTTTTATTTTCTTTCATTATTGTGTAGTGATATGAAGCAGCGTCTCCTAAATATCTTGTAATCTCGCTCAAGCAGTCCATCACCAGATAATCGGAAAAACTATATCCAATGAACAAAAAAGTACTGGAAATCAACTCTCTCTTAAAAAACATCAACATCATGCGGTGATTGTCCGAATATTCCTCATAATCTTTTTGAGTTGCAACAATACCATCGAGATTTGTTATGTCTCCATTCATTTTATAAATATTGATTCGTTTATTAAGTTCAATGTTAGACAAATCCGCATCTCTAAATACTTTATTAAATAAAATATTACGACTTCTATAGTTGTTTTCTAAAACATTATCATAATTCGTTGTCCATATATTTGTGAAACCAATATCAATGAGTTCATTAATTAATGGGCTGTGAAATTCATTTTTGTTTATAATATCATTAATCCTTTTACGTAGTTCCGCTCTCCCAAATTTATTGGAATAATATTGTGCAAGTCTATAATAGTTTGTTGATTCATCTAATGTCATTCCAAGTTCCTTGGCAAGTGGTTTAAATAAATTATACCACGATGGATATCCTATATCAGCAGATGCACCTGCGCCTACAAAAAGTGATATTCTTTCATCTAGTGCCTGTCTCGTAAATTGATTCAGAAACTGTTCTTTATTTAATGGCATATTATTTCACATCCTTTATTTAGCGTTATGTCACTATTTATTTTCAATAATTGGGAAATATCTATTATTATAGCTAATAGATAATCCCAAATTATCATTTGAAGTAATAAATAACCTTATATTTCCTGCCAACCCCCGATAATCAGGAATTATCCTTCATTTCTGTTTATTCATA
>CATJCJ010000144.1 GCA_949738935.1 uncultured Eubacteriales bacterium
AAGTAATAAATTATTGAAGTGTACGTACTTGATGTGGAAAATAGTATTTAATCAACATCTATATATTAGTTTTTAATGAGTTAATCTGTAACTTATTTTATTGGGAGGTATATTTATGACTGATATGTTTTGTTTTCAATGTCAGCAGACGGCAGGAAATAAGGGATGTATAAGAACAGGGGTATGCGGCAAACAACCAGAAACTGCTAATCTTCAAGATGATTTGATATATGAGTTAATTTCTCTTGCCGAAACTGCTCAGAAAAAGAAATTAAGGACAAAAGAATCAGACCGTTTATTAATAGATGGTTTGTTTACAACTCTTACAAATGTAAATTTTGATAATTCAGCTATAAAGAATTTTATAAAAAGAACTTCTAATGAGCGTAAGTCAATGGGTGATGATATGGAACATAAACTTGTAAGTTTGTGGGAAGGAGATACAGATATAGTTTCTCTTCGTTCTACCCTTCTTTTTGGAATGAAAGGAATGGCAGCCTATGCTCATCACAGTCTTAATTTGGGTTTTGAAGATAATGATGTTACAGAATGGTTTTATAAAGGATTGAGTCAAATAAACAAAAATCATACTGCTGAAGAATGGCTTGACCTTATTATGGAGTTTGGCAATATAAATCTTAAATGTATGGAGCTGTTGGATACTGCCAATACCGAAAGTTTCGGCAATCCTGTTCCGACAAGAGTAAATATTGATGTCAAAAAAGGTCCATTTATTGTAATATCAGGACATGACCTTGGAGATTTAAAGCAGCTTCTTGAACAAACAAAAGATAAGGGTATAAATGTATATACTCACAGTGAGATGCTACCGGCACATGGATATCCTGAGCTTAAAAAATATACTCACCTCACGGGTAATTTTGGCACAGCATGGCAATCACAGCAAAAGGAATTTGAGAATATACCCGCTCCTGTTATTTTCACAACAAACTGCCTTATGCCGTATCGTCCAAGTTATAAAGACAGAATTTATACTACATCTGTTGTAGGTTATGAAGGACTGACTCATATATCTGCAAATGAGAATGGGCATAAGGATTTTTCACTTGTTATCAAACAGGCGTTAGAGCTTGGCGGTTACGAACAAGACCGCAGTATGAGCGGTATAAACGGAGGACATATGCTTACAACAGGCTTTGGTCACAGCAGTGTTTTAGCGAATGCGGATAAATTGATAGGTGCTGTAAAAAACGGAAAGATAAAGCATATATTTCTTGTAGGCGGTTGTGATGGTGCTAATCCAGGCAGAAATTATTATACTGAATTTGTAAAGCAAACTCCTATGAATACACTTATTTTAACTCTTGCTTGCGGAAAATATCGTTTTAATGATTTAGATTTAGGAGAAATAGAAGGATTTCCCCGTATAATTGATATGGGACAGTGTAATGATGCTTATAGTGCAATTAAAGTAGCAGGGACTTTAGCGGATATTTTTGAATGTTCAATAAGCGATTTGCCCCTTACACTTGTATTGTCGTGGTATGAGCAGAAGGCGGTATGTATACTTCTTACACTTCTTTCACTGGGAATTAAAAATATGTATCTTGGACCGACTATGCCCGCGTTTCTTTCGGAGGGTGTTATGAAGATACTCATTGATAAATTTAATCTTCAGCCTGTTACAGACCCTCTTCAGGATATGGATGCTATTTTAGGCAGAAAATAATATCCATATAAATGATGTTAATATTAAATTTCTAAAAAAGCCAATTTATGTAATTTGATAGATAGGCTTTTTGTTTTATTACAATAAGTATGATAAAAATAAAGACAAAAACATAACAAAACAGTTATGAAATATTAATTTTTATTTCAAATGTATTTTTTTTATATTCAATTAAACCATCTTTTTTTCATTTTTCCGAATTCCCTTGACAAAAGCACTGCGGTCAAGATTAAGATATTCAGCAAGCTGCTGACGGTCAAAGGGAATTACTATTTTACTGCTTCCCTGTGTGGAGATTTGCTGTTAAAAATAAGAAAGCAGACGACCTCGTATGGTTTTTGGCGATGTATGCAGACTGCGTTTAGACAGATGTAAATTTTTTTGAGCACAAATTATAACAAGATTTTGTATAAGCTGATGTTGTTTTGAACAGGCAAGATCAGGATTAAAAAGTTTGGGTATACTTATAAACAGTATTTCACAATTTTCGTTGGAAACAACGTCTATCATCATAGGTTCGTTGGGTATACAAGCATAAGCCTCCGCAAATATGCCGCCGGCGTCCACTATGCCGAAAGTGCTTTTATTACCCCATATATCGGTATGTTCAAGCTGAACACTTCCGTAGAGTATCAGACCAATTTCGTTTACAATACTTCCTTCAGCAAAAATTACATTTCCTTTCTTATACTTTAATTTTCTGAAATTTAGTTTTTTTGACATATTTTGTATGTCTTCTTCGGTACAGCCTTGAAAAAGGGCTGTTTTGGAAATAAAATTAAAATTCATAAAAACCTCACTTTCTTTGTTATAACAACATACTTTTATAAAAAATCATAATATAATATGGACATATAGTCAAAGAGGAATTGTTTTGAAAAAAGAAAAAATAATAAGCGTACTGATTGGATTAGTTGGTGCCTGCAATAATAATCCTAAAACGACTGATACAGACAGTTTGATAGTAAAGGCATTATCATTTCCTTTAATTTGCCCGAATGCTGATACTGCTGAAATATTAGATATGGTAAGTGAAATTCTGTATCGTAATAAAGAATCAGATATAGATTGTAAAATTTTATATAAAGGTCTTTCGTATATAAGCTATTATCCAGTGAGGATTACTGCGATGGCTTAGGCGATTGCCTGCCGGAATGTCCAACCAATGCAATAAGCTTTGAGGAGAGAGAAGCTCCTGAATATAATGAAGCCGCTGTTTTAGTTGCCAAGGAAAAAAGAATGAACAAAGAAAAAAATAATCATACAGGCTGTCCTGGTATAAAGACGCACAAAATAACACATAATGAAAAAGAAACTATTGAAGCATATACGACTTCTTAGCTTAGTTAATGGCCGTGTCAGATAAAGCTTGCTCCTGTGAACGCTTCATATTTTAATAACACAAATCTTCTTATCGCTGCCGACTGTACAGCATATGCTTATGCAAATACTCATGGTGAATATATGAAAGGCAAAGTTACTCTGATAGGCTGCCCGAAGCTTGACGATGTAGATTACAGCGAAAAATTGACAGAAATAATAAAAAACAATGATATAAAAAGCGTTATCGTTCTGCGTATGGAGGTTCCCTGCTGCTGAGGTCTTTAAATGGCTGCAAAAAAAGCACTCCAAAACAGTGAAAAATCTATTCCTTGGCAAATTGTAACAGTTTCAATTGATGGTAAAATTATTGATAATTAAGAAAGGAAATGTAATATGTACAAAAATATTGAAAAGAAAACTAAATTAAAGCTTAAAGAACAAATTGAATATCAGTCTGCTCAAGTAGTTAGTAAAACATTGGTTCAAAATGAATATATCAGTATGACGCTTTTTTCTTTTGATAAAGGAGAAGAAATTTCAACTCATGCGTCAGGCGGTGACGCAATGGTAACTGTACTTGAGGGAGTTGGAAAATTTACTGTAGACGAAGAAATATTTATTTTAAACGAGGGAGAAACGCTTATTATGCCTAAGGATGTTCCTCACTCTGTATATGGTGAAGAGAAGTTTAAAATGCAGCTTATCGTCTCAATTTGAGCATATATGATAATAGTTATACTTTTTTTAAAAATGTCTGTAATGTGGGAAAAATAAAAGGTTTTTAATAATATAAAAAATTATTTCCCGATTTTTTCCCACAAAAGTTTTTATATGAAAAATTTGTTTAATTTATTTATGGCATCTTCTTTTTCTTCTTCAGAAACCTTAGTATAAATTTTTGTTGTTTCAAGATTTGTATGCCCCAGCAATTTTGAAACGGTTAGCAATTTAACTCCTTCTTTAAATAGTTTTGTGGCAAATGTACGGCGAAGAGAATGAAATTTTTTAATTTTAACATTATTCCTTTTTAAAAAACGTTGAAATCCTAAGTGGATATTACTGTCAGACAAACAATTAGAAAATTGATTTGTGAATACAAAATTGTCATCGGTAAAGCTAATATCATTTATTAAGGATTTTTGCTTTTCTTTTAGCTTATGAAATTTAAGTTTTGATATCAATTTGCTTGGAATAGGAACTGTGCGTAAACTTGATTTGGTCTTAGGTGTATCAAGTTTTAAAATGCGTGTTTTTTTCCGTCACGAGTTATTTCTGTAATATAATTTAAGGTATATTTAACAGTAACAGTTTTGTTTATCAGGTCTACATATTTCCATTTTAATCCTAACAATTCACCTTGACGCAGACCTGTTCCTAAAGCTAACAGAATAAGTATGCCATATCTGTATGTTTTAGCGCCGTTTTTAATAGCAATTATTTCTTCATCTGAGAAAGCCTCAATTTCCGTTTTCTTTTTTTCTGATAAACCAGGTATGGTAATTCTTTTTTTTTCTGTTGGGTTTTTAAGCATATAGCCCTGATTAACAGCATATTCAAAAAAAGAATTTAACTTTAAATTTATGGTGTGAATAACACTTGATGATTTACCTTGTTCAAATAATGTGTTATAATACTTCTGTATTGAGATTGACTTTATGTCATTAAGTCTGGAATACGCAAATGGGGCGGTTTTAATCTAGTTTCTGAATATTGACTCATAACGTTCAAAAGTTATTTCTTTTATTTTATTTGAGGGTTTTATAACTTCAAAGAGCCATAATTCCATAAGAGGTACGAGTTCAGCGTTTTCATAATCTGTATTAAGACCGTTTGCGATATTCCTCAAATACTCATCTCGTTTTTGTTCGGCTTCTTTTTTGCTTTTTCCGTAAAATTCCTTTCTTATGGGTTTGCCGTCTGCTTTTTTGTCGATAGTGGCGGTTACACGATAATAGTCTTTTCCGTTTTTTCGATAGTTTGTTTTTACTGCCATTTCTATCACTTTCCTTTCGGTTTTTTGTTCAAAAACCATCTGTGGGATGGTGAGAAGTGATATAAAAAAAGTAACAGCTTAATAAAAGTAAAAAACTGTTACTTGACTTTTGATTAAAAAAGTGTTATTATAATGGCACAAAAGGCAGTCAACTCCACAGGAGTGGCTTCC
>CATJCJ010000145.1 GCA_949738935.1 uncultured Eubacteriales bacterium
CACATATCAAACACCTCCTGATTTTCATTAATTTTCAAATTAGCGTTTGTAAAAGCGTTAATAACATTAACAGCGTCTCTTTCAAGCCTTGAAAACTTTTTGTCGCCTTGAACTAAACTTCTCAGTTTTTCCTTGTCATTAGAATTTTTAATGTAAAGAAGAACTTCTTTTAAGTTTGAATGAAGTTTCTCAGCGTTTTCATCATCAAGCTCATAAGGAGCAATAAGATTTATACGATAATCAGTTACAAAGGAGAGAATCCTCTTATCTTTAATCTCAAGCATATCATATATTGAACGCGGAGCGTTCCAACTGTCAGCTTTGAAATATACAACTAAAGTTACTACAGGTATAAGTTTATCGTCTTTATAAAAACCCGATAAAAACTCTCCCGCACTCACGCCTTTGTAATCCTTAGCCTTTCTATGGGCTTTTGCTGTACTCTCAACCTGTCTTGTATATTCCAAAACATCATATAGCATATTTCTTACAGGCATAGCGTAATGAATTTCAGACTGATTTTCAACCCCTAAAATAAGATAAATATTTTCACCGTCTTCTTTTATTTCCGCTGATTTAAGCAAATCCCGTATCTTTTGAACAGGTTCTTTTTTATCGGTGTCTCCAAAAGGCACCGCCAATACAGACGTATCAAGAGTTTTTAAATTCTCAGGCTTTATTACTTCCTCGCCGTCATAAATGAGGAAATTAAAAGCGTCGGCAAAAACATTATTGTCAGACATATACTTTTTAGCGTATGTATCTTTGTCTTTCAAACTTATCACCAATCTTGTATATTATAATTTTTCTTAATGCTATTTTACTACAAAAAATATTTTTTATCAATAAACACAAAATAAATTTTTAATATTATAACTAAAATTTTGGAGGCTCTGCCTCCAAACCTCCGCAAGCCTTTTAGCGCCGTGAAGAACACGGGCGGCAAAGCCGACTTTTGCGAAGCAAAAGCGCTGACCCAAAGGCTTGACCTAAACCCTGTGCGAAACTTCGTTTCGCTGTTTAACCATTATCCCCTTGACTTTCTAAATTAATAGAAAGTCAAATAAGTTTAAA
>CATJCJ010000146.1 GCA_949738935.1 uncultured Eubacteriales bacterium
ATCAGTCAGGTTTTGTCCGGAAAAGCGCCCTCAAGAAGCTGTCAGGACATAGACGAAACAGCGCTTACCTTTGCGGAAATGAAAGCCGCAACCGCCGATAACCCCCTTATAGTCGAAAAAATGCAAACCGATAATGAAGTTGACCGCTTAAAACTTCTGCAAACAGACTGGCTTAGCCAACAGTCAAGATACAAATCCGATATCGAGGTTTATCTGCCTTCCAATATTGAAAAATTAAACAAGAAGATAATTAAGCTTGACGAGGATATTGCTCTTTTAAATGATAATCAACTCAAATCGCAATTTGAAATGCAGGTTGGATATGTGAGATACGCTGAGCGAACAGAAGCGGGAAATGCCCTTATTGACCAATTTAACAAGTATCTTGCTTCCGATAAATATAAAAGTTGCGAACCGAGCGGTACGGTGGGCAAATTCCGCGGTTTTGACATCGAATTCTATGCTTTCAGGCAAAATGCAACCGTTCGTTTAACAGGCAAGAGCGGCTTTATTTACGATAACACCTTTACATTAACAAGTATCGGCATTTGTATTAAGATAGAAAATCTTGTAAACAGTATTCCCGACAGAAAACAAGCCGCTATTAGAGAGATTGAGAAAACCGAAAAAGAAATTGAAATCGCAAAAATGAATTACGGCAAACCTTTTGAGTATGCCGATGAGTTTGAACGGCTTATGATGAAGAAGTCCGAAATTGACAGCAGGTTGGAATTCGGGAAGGTGCAGGAGGTTATTGTTGATGATGGTGATGAGTGGGAGGGGGAAGAAGAAATGGTAATGTGATTTTTAGGTTTTTATATGAGAAGGCGTTTAATTTCTAAAGATTAATATTAAACGCCTTTTTATATTTATTTTAACAAAACCGCACAGTTTGACAAATAAAATCAGAGGTGATATAATAATGGATACAAACTTAAAATTTTTTGATTATTTTATACAAGCCTTGTGTTTCATTTGGATAATTATACTTTTCTTCAAATTTATCAGGCAAATAGTCACATATGTTCTTGCTTTTATTAAAAATAAGCGGCATGGTGAAGATAATACCGGTGATTGGATTGGGAATGAAACTTTACTATGTATAAGATATTTTGTGTTAACAATAATATGGATTTATTTAGACAACTTTTTTTCGATAAACAAAATATTTCTTTTGATTTCTATTGCCTTATCAAGCTTAAACACAATTATTAATCTTCTGTTATATACTTGGCTTTGGCGGGCGAAAGGTAAAAAATTTATCTTATGTTGTTCCTTAATTTTGATTTCTGCTTTTTGTGTGTATGCAATATTAGCAATTTATATAATTTAATTTTACATTGGTGATAAATATATGTGTCGTTCAGATAAAATTGAAAAACTTTTTAAACTTTTTTCATTTACAGATAACGCAAGGAATAAGATTCAACAGGCTGAAAAATATTTATACAATCATAAGCACATCTTTTGGATAATATTCATTCCGTTAATTATTATTTTTGTAATATCAGCACTGAACCAAGTTTTTCTATTGGGCAACATTACTGGAATTGTAATTATAATATTAGTTTATATAAAAGTTTTCTTAAAAATGTTTTCATCGTTAAGGTGCTTTTTGGGAGGATCAATTCTTTTTTCCGTTATGTTAAGTATAATAACGGGATTGATTATCAACAGTCTTACATACAATCCATTTATCATCTATTTGATTGAGATTATTTCTTTTGGATTTATTTGGACATTTATAAGCCTGATAGCTGATAATAAAATTTCCACTATATCAAATGAGCTTTATGCAATTTCATTTTCAGTAATTTTAATTATTAAAGATTCTGTAATAAATATAATAGAATATATATTTCATCTTACAATTAATGATTTTGAAGTAGTTGCGATTGATATGATCGTTGTTCCATTGGTCATAATAAATTCTGTATCAACCGTTATGTGTTTACTTAAAGGATATTATATCGAGAAATATGGAAAAAATGAGATTTATGTATCTAAGCAATAATATAATTGAGAAGGCGTTTAATTTTAAAGTTAAACGCTCTTTTTTTATTTATTTTAACAAAACCGCACAGTTTGACAAATCAGAGGTGATATAATTGAAACAACGAAATCCTTTAATATATTTTGCCCCGTGTTTAATAACTATTATATATGGATTTTGCATACCATTATGGAGGAACGGAAACGTGAATGCGGAAATAATCACAACCATAATTACAGGGGCTGTTACTATTTTTGCAGCCATCATCGCTTTTGCGGGAAGCTGTAAAAGCGGAAATAATGTTACAAAAGAGGCAAAAGCCGATTTAAAGCTCGAACATAAAGACTTAAAGTCTGATATTTCAAAGAGCCAAAATACAATCGAGGGTAAAATAAACACAGTCAAAGAAATAATCAATACGGAAATTGCAAAATCGGAAGAAAGAAAAAAGTATCTTACTCCGGAACAGGTTACCATGCACCGGGTCGCGGAGCAAATCAATAATATGCATTCCAACTGG
>CATJCJ010000147.1 GCA_949738935.1 uncultured Eubacteriales bacterium
CCATAATTCTGAATTTTTATTCCTTCTATTTTACCCATGCGCCTCTCTGCTCCTTTTTCAAAACGTTATATCTATTATTTCCTTATGATCCAGTTTTTAATCTTTTTTCAATAATAACATTAAGCAATAAGTTACCAGTTTTCAAAAATATCTTTTATAACATATGCCAACTTCTTTTCGTAATCTTCTCTTGAAAATACGTCAAACGCATAAAATGGAGAGTCCAAATATTTTTCGGAACTATTTAAAATATTATGTTTATATTTAAGTTTTGTGCCCTCAAAGATTTTATCGAAATCTACGTCATTTGAAAAACATCCAATATGTACAAATGCATCAAAAACATTGTTTCCGCTTTCAATTACTTTTTCCCTGATTTTTTTATTTGTATTTTGAATTTCTTTATCTGATAAAGTTTTCTTACATTCGATGGCAATTAATTTTGATACCCCTTTACTTTCTACACTTATAGCCACATCTATTTCTCTGATATTTTTTTCGTCTCCATCTTGAAAAAAATTAAATCTGACACCCGGCATTATGTGTGTAACAGTATATGGCGAAAAATCCTTTCGTTTTATAACTTCTACTGTAAAATCCTCAAACCAGTTTTTTAGATAGTATCCTAACAGGCTTGGCTTAAATGAATAAACATATTCTTCAATTTTTTCGTCACTTGGCATTTCATCATGAAGGCATAAAATCTCTTTATTGTTAGCACTAATTACATACTTCCAATATGGTGAAAAGAACTTACTCACTTGATTAATATGAACCGGAATTTCTTCTCCATTCCGGAGTGTCTTTTTCTGAAACATAACGTCTTCATAAAAACTCTTTTTAAAATACCCATCTCTGTCAATTTTCCTAAAAATCTTTAAAAACCGCGGAAAATAGCTCTCCACTAAAGTTTTTTCAAGAAATTCTTCACTTTGATGTTCTCTTATCATCTCCGCCCGTCTAACTATATACTGTTCCAATTCCAGCCATCGGATGTCTTCAGACTCAGTAAAATCTATTTCATTTTCCCTGCAATATATTTTAATTTTTTCTAAAAAGGCGGAAAGCAATTTCAAAGAAAAGGTCTTAACAATTATGTATATTTTTTCTCCGACAATACTAAAACCTAACAGAATCATACTTTCATCAGCGCTTAAATCACTCGATATATCTTTTTTAATAAATTCAATATACTTTGTTCTAATATCATGGAATAAACTTTCATCTTCCGGATTTTTATCTTCTTCGTATTGTTTTATGTAATTCGTCAATTCCTCTGGTGTCTCTAAAATAAACTCCAGTTCTGGGTCTGCCTCTTCTAAAAGAAATCGAACATCCAAGGAGGAATTCCCTTTTGTATTTAATATTATTGAATATTTTATCATCTTTCCATTCTCTGCTTCTGCCAGTTTGAATGAAAATTTATCAATTGAAAATAACGGATTTTCGCTTGTTCCTTCATGTATTTCAATTTTCTTTTGCATTATCGCTCCTTCTATTTAAAATCTCCAAATATGATTCTATATTATCATATGTCACCTTATCTTCATAAATTGATTTAAAGGCCGCCTTAATTGTATTTGCATCGTAGCAAACCAGTTTACCGTCTATTTCCACGTACAATTCACCTTCTATTGCCGGATACAAAATATATAGTAGATCTTCATCCGCTTTTTCGCTCGATATCGCCTCATACCGCTTTATAATATCTTTTATACTCGGATTGTCTGTAGAAATCACATAATACTTTTTCCTTACATTTCCAAAGCTGGTAGCATACTCCCCTCTTTTTCTGCTTCGCGAAATTATCTGCTCTCCAACATTTACCAGCATGTTCTCCAATAATTCACATAATATGGTTTTTCTTGAGATAGATGTTGCATTCTTCCATTTAGCAATCCTGGTTTCCTCTGCTTTCCTGTCTTCTATATTATCATTCATCTCTTCTTTCTTTATTAGTCTAATTTTCTTACTCTTTTTTGTTTTCGGCGGTTGATTCCTGAATTGATCAAGAGCCCTCATTATGGCTTGAGTATACCCTCTATAATTTGTTTTCGTCTTTACTGATGAATCTTCATATACTGACTGCAAAATTCCCTCTTTACACTCTTCCAAAGAAATAGAATAATATTTTTGATATCTCTTTAGAATCATTCCAAATAGTTTTTCAACCTCATCTTCAGAAGAAATATCCGCTATCTGATATGTTAAGTTGGATTTTCTGGAAACAAATGCAGGATCATCCATACTTTCTGTCCGATTTTCAACAGAATCACTCTCCGCAAACACAAAAAACAAGTTACTAAAAGTATCAATATGATCTGAAAACAATTTAATATCTTGATATAAGCTTTTTCTTGCCTCACTGCTTCGCCAAGAAAAGACATGTTCATATTCGTCAAAAACGACTACCAGATAATGAGTTGTCTCCTTCAAATATACGGAAATCAGTCGAATTACATTATAGTAGAAATCGCTATTTAAATCTTTACTTTTACAATCGAAGCTTTTCAGATATGAAGGCAGATAATTACCTTTAAGAATACTTATGGCTTGAACCTGTTTTGTAATTTCATTACTTCTTGCTGCTTCATATATTATTTGTGAAAGCTTGGCACTCACATTATATTTTTCAGCTACCGAAAGTAGTACAGCATCTTTTTCATCCTTAACCGCATCCTCCAATGCTGTCTCCACTATGAACTCGGAACATTCTTTCAATTTCTTTTGGCTGATACTTTCAAGTATCTTTTTCTTTAAATCTGTTTCCTCTTGCTTTAAAGATACTCTTCTGGCTATTACATTCTCATATTCATTTAAAAATGTATAAATCATTCTTATAAAATGAGATTTTCCATTTCCATAGTTACTTTTTAAAAAGATTACTTCCAGCCCTTGAGACATATTCTCATCAAAAAAACCGCTGAACTTTTCAATGATTTTCTTTTTTAAGTCATCCTGATTAACCAAAAATGATGGTTTTTCTGGAGCCGTCCCCATCGAAAAATGCTTCAGTTCAATTCCTATATCTTTCATAGTTAGCATATTGAATTTATCTGTAAATATAAATCTGCAATCGTTCGAAGAAATATTTTTTTTCACAATTATGCCTCCCTATACTAAATTTGCTTTTATCCTTATGTGTGTATAATAATCTCCGTTTATTTTATAAACTTTATTTTGAGTTGCCCATGTAGGCATCATTAATAATTCGATTTTGAATTTCATTTTTCCGTTCATCAACAAATTTTCCAAACAACTTATAATCTCGTAAGAATTATCTATTTTTTTCAATTCTTTATCAACATACTCAAGTGCAATTACTTTTCCCAGTTCCTTACTCAACTCCAAATAAGAATCTTGTAGAAATTTTCCATATCCATTTTCTTTTTCTAAATAATCAGCATATTTAAAAAGTTTTACGACAGGGCGCATCCATCTAATCAAATTATTTTTTTCAAGTTCAGGATGCTTTTGTATTAAGCAATCAACAATTTTTTCCAGGTTATAAGTTTGCTCCTGTCTAATGATAGTTTTTAAAATATTGAACTCTGCATTGTCACAATCCAAAACACATTCCAATAATATCTTCTTCAAATATGATTTTTTTATTGCCAGCTTTTCCACATTATAGTTCAAAAAAATTTTTCTATCTATAATATCAAACAATCCAATTTTAGCCAAATTGCTCCTATAATGGTGCTGAACTTTTTCTTTGCCTTTTATATCTGCTATAATTTTATCTGCTTCAGCAATGGACATTCCATTTTTTAAATTTGATAATATCTTCCAATATTCATCTTCTCTATTTGGTAAGTGTGCATAAGATGACCATGCCATTTGCTCACCCCTTCTTTTTTATTGTATCATTTAATTCCTCTAAAAGATCATCAAACAGAACTTCTTTGTTAACCCTTCCCGGTTTACTTAATAGCATTTTATATTTATCCCCAAAATAGTCTTGTGTAGATCGATCGGGAACTAATACACATATATCGAACAGTTCTTCTATCGTCAGATATTTACTGCATGAACCTTTAGCAATCCCCTTAAGCTGCATTTGTCCGAACTCCGATGCTAAAAACAGTGTGAGATAATATGGATTTATATTTGTGCTTTGTATTGCAAATAAGCAATCGCTGAAAAACATCCTGGGGTATTTCTTTGTTACGATTCCAATCTTTCCAATGCAGCCTTGCCCCACTCTGCCTACAAGAATATCATCTTTATGAAGAATAGCCTTTTCAAAATATTTTCCGGAATCATTTACATATTGCTTATGTTTATCAGAAAAATACAGCTTTTTTACATCTGTCGTATGGATATATCTGACTCCTTTTTCAGACAGCATATCTCTATTCTTGGTAATAGATTTCCCTCTTCTACATAATTTTATATATTTTTTTAACTTTGCCTTTTCAAACTCGGCACAATAAGAAAATTTATTCGACTGCAACTGTTGATATTCCAAATCCCACCTTCTATCTTTAGATGTCAGCACTATATGTTTATTTGACAATTGATATTCATCTGATAAATACTCTATTATTATTTTTTCCTGAATCCTTATACTGCTGCTCTTATTTTTTTTCATCAGGATCATACATGTATCAGCATCGATTTTATCAAAACATTTATTAAAAATCTTTATTATCTTTATTATTGTGACTTTTGATAAAATTTTCATCCTAAAATTATCATACAGATTGGAAGACAAAAAACCATATGGCAATATAATACAGATATAACCTTCTTCTTTCACAATATCAATGTATTTTAGGAAAAAACGCATTTCAATTGGTAACGACAATCGTTCTTCATTTAACCATAATTCTTTTTGATCATAAAAATTAAACGGAGGATTTGCTATTGCCAAATCAAACCCTATTCCATTTGCTATCAGATTATACCCATTCCAATTTTCTATAGAAACAGACAAACTATCCCCTAAAAATGTATGAATATATGGGCTCCTTTTATTTATTTTTTTTATTAATGCTTCATCTATGTCAGCACCATACAAAACAGCATTTTCCCACCTTTTTTTTGCTTCCTCTAACAGTCCGCACTCTCCCATGGATAAGTCTACTATTGAACTAATACGCTCATCTGGAACGATATTCACCATATATGCTGCTAATCTATCAGGAGTAAAATATTGTTTATAGTCCTTTTTTACGTTCATTTTTGCCTCCTGTTTGTCTTTCGTTGCAAAGAATAAATAATAAATATGTTCCTAATTTATCCAAAATCGTTATA
>CATJCJ010000148.1 GCA_949738935.1 uncultured Eubacteriales bacterium
ATACAATCTATTTCCTTAAAATCATTAAGATTAGCTGCATTTATTTCTTCTCCGGGAAAATAATAACTTGCTGACACATTATCGCCTGGAATATATTTTTCCGTATTAAAATCACTACTAATATTCGTATCTCCTATACAAATATTGATAAGATCAATATTGATTGTTTTTTCCGATTCATTTTTTATAGATAACATAATTTCAGCATCATCTTTTTCGTTACCCGAATATTCACATTGTTCTACAGCAACTTTTAATCCATCTTCATCATAAAGAACAGGATGTAAATTTTTAGATGATATTTCAATGATATCATTTTTATTTATATTATTTTTTGAACATCCAATTAACAATGTAGAAAAAATAATTATGAATGAAATATTAATTGCTTTTTTCATGATTCTCACCTCATTTAATATAATTTTCTATAGTTTATCATATTTTACCATATAAAGCCAATATTATTGTAAAATATTTTCATGCAGTTTAAAACGGTAGGAAATTTTCTTAACAAATTTACATCTAATGGAAAAATGGATGTAGCTAAAGAATTTCAGGAAATGAGTAAAGCACAACAAGCAGCTATTTTATCCAGTTCAGCTCTAAGTGCAACACAAAAACAATTGCTAGTGGAAAATGTGGGTCTTACGGCTTCACAAACCGCAGCAACAGCTTCTACGTCAGGTCAGACTGTAGCCACAAATGGTCTTACGGCTTCACAAACCGCAGCAACAGCTTCTACGTCAGGATTTTCTGCCGCCATGATAGGTTTAGGCGCATCTATAAAATCAACATTCTTAGCTCTTGCGACAAATCCTTTAACTTGGGTAGTTGGAGCAAGTGTAGCTTTTGCAGCATTAATGGACGCAATAACCGTAGACTACGATGAAGCAAACAAAGCTTTTCAAGAGTCTTTTCAAAAATATCAAGATACAAAAACTAATCTTGAATCTCTCAATGCAGAATTAGAAACAACAAAGAACCGTATTTCTGAATTACAAGTTTTTAAGGATGCAGATACTATTACTAGTGCACAAAAATCAGAATTAGAAATATTACAATCTCAAAATTCAGAATTAGAACGCAAAATACAATTAGAAGAAAATTTATTAAGCATTGAATCCAAAGAGGCTATTAATGACGCAAAGGAAGCAATGAATAAAAAGGATCATAGCGTTGCCTCAAGTGTTAAAATGGGAGACTCAACAGGCAAAAGCACATTTAAAGAAACAACAAAAAAATCGACTGATAGTGAAGCTATAAAAGATGATTTAAAACTAATCAAAGAATATGAGAAAGAAATCCCTAAACTTGAAGAAAAAGTCGTAAAACTAAAGGAAGAAACGTCTGGAAAATCAATTTGGTCAGATAATAATATCAGAAAAAATTGGGAATTAAAAAAGGCTGAAAAAGAATTAACTCGTTTACAAGATTCTATTGGTACACTTTACTCTGATATAGGTAAAAAATCGGAAAATGTACAAAATCAACTTGATATTCTAAAATTAGATCCAAAAGCAAATAAAGATCAAATTAATGAATTAGAAAAAACTTTAAATTCTATTACTGATTCCACCCTCACTTCGTCAGGAAAAGCTGCAAAGGCTCTTTCAGAAATTTGGAATAATGATTCTTTTGCTGTAGCCCAGCAAAAATTGGTAAATACTCTTCGAAATGGTAAAGATATATCTGTTAAGGATATTACTAATGATTTTCCAGAACTTACATCTGCTTGTGAAGAAGCGGGTATAAGTGTTGAAACATTACGCGACGAATTAATAGCTTTATCTGCTCAAGGTAGTGGCACAACAAAAATTGAGGACGATTTTAATTCGTTTAAAAATTCTCTAGTTTCAGCTATAAATTCAATAGACACTATCAATAGTTCATTGGCAAATAGTTTTTCTGGTAAGGGACTTAGCATCAGTTTTGACGAAGAAACAGGTGCCATCACAGGAGATATTGAAAATATTAAAAAGGCATACCAAGATTTAGATGGTTATGATGCTTCTGTTTTATTCGAAAGAACCGCTAATGGTATTCATTTAAATAGAGAAGCACTCAGACAACTGCAAGCACAACAAGAATCTTTGCAAAAGAAAACTAATTTAGAGAAGATTATTGATCTTCAAAATAGATTAAACCAGGCTACTTTAGAAAGAGATTCTTTTCAAAAAGATTCTGATGATTATAACACTTCTCAATCAATTGTTAATGATTTAGAAAATCAATTGCAGATTGCTCAAGAATTAGCTTCGGCTTATGATGGTGCTACATCCGCTTATCAAAAATGGGTAAACGCTCAGGCAAATGGTGAAGAGGGCGATATGTTCCGCAGTGTATCTGAAACTATGCGAGAACGTGGCGAAGAATTATATAAAGAGGGTCGATACAATACTAATGAATTTCGCGCTATTGCCGATTATTTCTCAAATCAAGATTTATCCACTGCTTCTGTTGAAGAATTAGTAAGAGCATATGAATCTGCAAAACCAACTATAGATAGTTTCTTTACTGGAAATAAAGAAGGTATTGATAGATTTGTCGCTTCTATGAAACAATTATCAGATAGTGAAAATCTTGGTTGGGTTGAAGAATTAGGTGATGGAAAACTAAAATTCAATACTGGATCTGACGATGAAATAGCCGAACGGCTTGGAATTAGTAAAGAAGCCGTACAGTCTTTATATCGTGCTATGACTGAATATACTGATGATTTCGTAATTGGTGATACCAGTGGTGTACAGGATTTTTCAGCTTCTATTGACGAAATGAGACAAAAAGCAGATGAGGCAAAATCTCATTTGGAGGGATTAAGCAATAGTAATTTAGATTTAAATTTTAACTTTGACAGTACAAGCATTGAAGATTTAGATTCTCAAATTGAAAGAGCCAAATCTAATTTGGAACAATTCAAAAATCAGGATGGAAATGTTGACCTTAGTATTGATGGTGCTGAGTCAGCCATTGCAATTCTTCAAACATTAATACAGCAAAAACAATTAGTATCTCAACCTGAAATAATGACTATAGATACTTCTAATTTAGATGCTAATGTGGCAAATGTAATTTCAAAATTACAAGAATACCAAACTGCTGTAAATGAATTAAGCGCATTACAAGAATTACAAAGTGCTGGCATTCAAATTGATACTTCTCAAATTGATGATGCAAAAGCAAAAGTAGATGGTATATTTTCTGAAATTCAAGAAATGTCCTCAGAAGGTAGCTTAAAGATAAATGCTGATGTATCCGTTGACACAACCTCAATGGAATCACTAAATACTGAATTAAAAGCACCAGATATTGTAGCAAAAATTGTTCCAGATAAAAGTAGTTTATTAAACACTGATACATCTACCACTTCTACTGCTACCGTAAATTACACAAAAGGTTCACAAGAAAATCCCGAAGATAAAAACGCTAAAGTTAATTATGATAAGGGAAAACAAGAGAAACCAGATGATAAAAATGCGAAGGTCAACTATAATAAAGGTAAGCAAGCTAATCCAACATCGCCTAAAACTGCCACAGTAAATTACAAATTAGGAACAGTTGAAAAACCGCCTGAAGTAACAGTAAAAGTTAATTATGATACATCGGGAAAACCAAAAGTAAATGGAACAGCTCATGCAAATGGGACTACATCATACATTAGTTCAACCCTTCATCAAAATTATAGTAATAATTCCAATAAAGCACACGCTGGTGGTAGTTGGGGATTACAGCATGATGAAAATGGTTCTCTTATAAATGAACTTGGTGGAGAAATTATTGTCCGTAATGGTGAATGGTTCGTATTAAATAATGGATATCCAACGTTAGCAAATCTAAAACAAGGTGATATTGTATTTAACCATAAACAAAGTGAACAAATTCTTAAAAATGGATATGTCACCGGAAGTCATGGGAAATTAGCGTATAGTAATGGTTCTGCGTTTTCTGCTGGTTCTTGGACAATGGGAAATACTGGAAATGGCAACTTAAAAGGATCTGGTTCTTATAATGCAAAAAAATCCACTTCCAACACAAACAAGAACACCAAAGCCGTAGCGCAAAACACCAAAGCAACAGAGGA
>CATJCJ010000149.1 GCA_949738935.1 uncultured Eubacteriales bacterium
ACGCCTGTCGACTCTACGAGATAGCCTTTTGCCGAAGCTCCTTAACGGCGAAATTAATGTGTCCGAGGTTGAGATTTAAGCCGCTAAATTATTATTTATCTGCTGATTCTTCTCTATTCTATCGTCTAATGATGAAAGTACCGCCGCCACTCTCTTTTGTTGTTCTATGTCGGGGAGTTCAATTTTCATTCGCCTTAAATAAGTGCTATTTATTGCAGTTGCTATCGAAGAAGTACTTCCTAATTGATTAAAATTGTATCCCTTTAAATAGTAATATAAATATTTTGCATCTACTAGCTTTTTGTTTCTTATGGGTAACTGTGCTATCGCCTCATTTGTTAGCATTGTGTCGGTCGCTATGCATACCCTTCCCACAGTCAATTTGAAGCTCAAAAGAACTGTCCCTCTTTCCACAATCGGGATATTAAAATTATCCTTTGCCTGCTCTATCAAATACTCGGAAGTATCGCTGATGTAACGACCACACGCTCCCATATCCTTAATGGATACCCACTTGTATCCGTCACCCGTCGTATTAAACCATTGAGACTCTTTGCGAGGGGGCGTTCTGCCGATTTTTAAATCTACAATATCTTCAAGTGTGTATTCCATAGTGATTCTCCTATCCTACATATTTACGATGTGCTATTTTTACGTTGCTTTGTTTTACCTTTGCATACATAAGCGTTGTATCGATTCGAGCGTGTCCTAGTAGCGTTTGTAGTTGCTCTATGGGCATCCCTTTATCGATTACTGTTGTGGCAAGGGTTCGCCTGAACTTATGTGGATGCGCTTTCTTAATCCCTAACCGCTGCCCTAGTTCTCGTATTCGCACTTCTACTCCACCAATTTGCAAACGATTGAATGGTGCTTTTAAAGACACGAAAAGAGCGGGATTATCATCCTTTCGACTGTCGAGGTACTGCTGAAGATGTATTTTAGCCCTTGCATCGAAGTATACTGGTCGCTGCTTATCACCCTTGCCTAGGACTATACATTCTCTTTCTTGGAAGTTGATGTCATCTCTATTTAACAGCACCAATTCCCCGACTCGCATTCCCGTTGATGCAAGGAAGTCCACTAGGGCAAGGTCACGTATCGTGATACAATTATCTCTCATCAGCTCAAGGGATTCATCCGAATAGATTTCCTTTATACTGACGGTTGCCTTAACTTTATGTATCCGCCTCACGGGACTTTTTACGATATAGTCCTCGTCTTCAAGCCAAGAGAAGAAACTCGAAAAAATTCGGCGAATATTGTCTATTGTTACTTTACTTGAGTGTTTCTCTGTTTGGTACTTTGTTAAGTATTCACGGAGGTCATCGGTTACGATGTTGCGTATGTCCTTTTGGATCGCTTGAAGCATCGTTCCAATAGTGTTTGAATAGTATGTAAGGGATTTTTCCGAACACCCCTCCACACGCTTTGCCGCCACAAAAAGTTCGGTCAACTTTTGGTTGTTCTCTTTCCTATCGTTTGTTTCGACTCTCTCTTCTATCACAGTCCTCTCGTGAAGTGCTTTGGACAACACTCTATGCAATTCAGTTAGTTGTCCATTGTTGAGATATGGCAGCATTCCCTGCATTACCTCGTTGATTACTATCTCTTTCATTTTGTATCTCCTTTTTATATTTGGAGACCAACAATGCAACGGCGGCTCTTTTTTTCTCTCGCCGTTGGTGAGAGGTGGGTTCTTATCCCTTTAATTTTTGATATTGTGTCTTCCATGCACGTGAAGGTTTTCTGCAAATGCAGTCATCCGTGACAAAAGCACAGATGCCGGGCAAACCATTATTACCGCATATGTCAGGATTATTCTGTCTACAACCATATGTTTGCGTTGCGGTGTCTTCTTCTCGAAGAGGTGCGTTGAAGTTGATTTTTAAGTCTTTTTCCATTATGTATCTCCTATGATAAATAATAATTTA
>CATJCJ010000150.1 GCA_949738935.1 uncultured Eubacteriales bacterium
AAAATATTTTATTAAACAAAGGAGAATATTATGAAAAAAATCACAGTATTATTATTAAGTTTCATATTAATTTTAGGAAATGTATGCTTAACTCAAGCAAGAACTTATCCAAACGTCAATTTGGATATATCAAACAGACCAAATGACAACATGCGCGCTGATGAGTTTGTTGCGCTTATATCTCATATTTCCTATTGGTCAAAAGGTATATCCGGAACATATACAACTGATAAAGGCGGAAAAACTCCAATAGCTTGGGCAGCTCCCTATGTTCAAGCGGAAATCAACAAAAAGGTTGTTGACCCGAAAACGTTTAACTATTCCGACCCCGCGACAGTCGCGTTCGCGGCAAAATATCTCTCAAACGCCAGGGGACTTTATCATTGGGACTTTGTAAATAAATATGACGTTGCCGGAACAGATGGTCTTTCAGCTGAAGATAAAATGTACTTAAACGTAGCGTTTGACAATGGACTTATCAAATATTATAAAGGAATCAACGCGAAAACAATATTCAAGAGAAAAGACGTTTCATCTATGCTTTTAGACAAACCATTCAAAAAAGCTAATCCAAGAGCTTTAGTTTCAGACAAGTCAATGAAAAATCTTCATGTATTTTTTGAGAATAACGGACCTGAAATGGATTTTCAATTTAATTTACTGAAAAAATATTCAAACTCAATCACACAAGTATCGTTTTTTGGAGTTAAAACCATAGACAGCGCCGGTGTTCCCGTAATTACATATGACAAACCCGTTCAAAACGAGGCTATTCAATATTGTCATGATAATGGAATACAATCTTTTCTTGTTTTAGATAATTACAATTTTCAAGCAAGCGGATATGCGGTATATGACCAAGACATAGTTTTCAAAATGATAAATAATCCCGACTCCACAATATCCTCACTTATAACCACCCTCAACAAATATAATATGAACGGTATAAATGTTACATTTGACATGTATGGCGGAAAAGAATATAGAGATAAATTTTCCATATTTATGAATAAACTTGGAACAGAATTAAAAAAATATGATAAATTACTTATGGTTTCTGTTGGAGCTTATTTCAAGGACAAAGATGAGCTTCAATCTTTCTATAACTATGATGTTTTAGGAAAAGTCTGCGATTTTGTTCACATCATTCTTTATGATGAAAACTCAGCAAACGCTTTTAACACAGGCAGAATAACAAAACCCGGCTGCAACAGCAGTTTAGTCTATATCGACAGGGTTCTAAAATACGCCTCATATAAGATACCGCCGGAAAAAATTTATCTTGGAACACAAAGTTTCGCGATTTCTTTCGGCACGGCAAAAGGAAGCGCCCAAAACGTTAAATTTGATAAATCGTGGCTTGCCTCTCCAAATCTTGTTTATGACAGCACAGAGGGGAGCGGACATATCACCTCAAACGGAAAAACAATCTACTTTGAGACAGACGGCGGAATGAGACACAGGATGCTTATGGTTTATGACTTAAAAATGGGCGGAATGTCAAGTTATTCTTTAATTTCAGAGTTTGAACCAATCTACACACTTCTAAACAGCGAGTGCCCTCAAAGAGCGGAAATTATTTCAGCAATGCGTAAAAACCTTGTTCCAAACGGATACTACAGACTTTATTCCGATGGAATAAGAAGAGACCAATTCTGTGATTTCATTATTAAGTTTATTGAGGCAAAATCCGGAAAAGATATTAAAACTTATTTGGAAGAAAAAAATATAACAGTAAATACAAATAAATTTACTGATACTAAAAGTTATAATGTTGCCGTCGCGAACGCGCTTGGAATTGTAAATGGACGTAGCGAGGATAAATTCGGTCTTGAAATTATAAAGAGACAAGAAGCGGCAACTATACTTATGAATCTGGCAAAACTTTTCGGAGCGTCAGGCGGACAAGCGATAAGTTTTTCCGACACAAATAATCTTGCCGATTGGGCAAAAACAGGTATTTCTTTTACATCCAGCTTAGTTGACAAAACAAACTCAAATCGAGTTATGAATGGTGTTGGAAACAACAGCTTCGGACCTTATGGTGTTTACACAAGAGCTCAAACAGCAATGACAATGATAAGACTTTTTAATGCCATATAAAAATCAGCCTAAATCTCAGATTAACGTAAAAATATAAGACCATAATTTTATTATGGTCTTATATTTTTATCATAAAATTTCATCCCAACTATGTCTATGTAAATTTCCGTAACCCACAAGATTATCAAAATTATTTTGCCTTAAAGCCTCATATAATATTATAGCGACAGAATTCGATAAATTCAAAGAACGATATTCTCCCAACATAGGAATACGAATACAGTCATCCTTATATTTCAAAAGAATTTTCTCAGGAATACCCGCGCTTTCTTTGCCAAACATTATAAAACAATCTTTCTCATATTTAACATCAGCATAAGTTTTTCTCGCTTTCGTAGTCGCCATATAAATATGAGAATTTGGATTTCTTTGTATGAAATTCTCAAAATCATCATAATATTTTAAATCAATATCTTTCCAATAGTCAAGTCCGGCCCTTTTCAAAGACTTATCATCAGTGTTAAATCCAAGCGGTTTTATAAGATGCAATGTCGTTCCCGTAGCGACACAAGTTCTTCCGATATTTCCCGTATTATGAGGAATTTCCGGTTCAAGTAAAACAATATTCATAAAAAATCGACCTCTTTATTTGCTGATTTTATTAGAGCGTATCTGAAAACTCTGTATCCATTGTTAAAACTGCCTAAAATTTTAATCGTTCAAAGAAATTTAATAGTTTTCAGACACCCTTTATCTGATAATACAATTATAACATTCAGGGCGTCTGTCTCTAAAAACTCCCCAACTCATTCTCATATCTCGTATAGAATCCAAATCCATTTCATAATATAAAATTTCTTCCTTATCACGGGAAGCCTCACAAACAATTTGCCCTGTCTCGTCGGTAATAAAGGAAGACCCATAAAATAAAATAGAAGACTCCTGCATATTATTTTCAGAACATGGAAATACATCCTCTTTTCCTATTCTATTAGCGGCAGCGACAGGAACAATATTAGCCGCTGAATGACCCTGCATACATCTTCTCCAATGCTGCATACTGTCACAATTCAAAACAGGCTCAGAACCAATCGCGGTAGGATACAAAATAATTTCCGCACCCAAGACAGCCATAGCTCTGGCACATTCCGGAAACCATTGGTCCCAGCATATACCAACACCAATTTTTCCGAACTTAGTATTCCATATTTTAAACCCTGTATTTCCGGGGGTAAAATAAAACTTTTCTTGATAAAAATGGTCATCAGGAATATGTGTTTTTCTATAAATCCCCAAAATCTCACCATCGGCGTCAATAACAGCGACAGAATTATAAAGAGCATTAACATCTTTTTCAAAAAAACTAACCGGAATAACCGCGTTCATATCTTTGGCAATATGTCTGAATCTTTTAACAGCCTCATTTTTATCAATAGTTTTAGCCAGTTCATAATTTTCATATCTTCTTTCTTGGCAAAAATAAATATTCTCAAAAAGCTCAGGCAAAAGAATTATATTAGCGCCGTTTTTTCCGGCATCAACGGCCATTCCCACCGCTTTCTCAATATTTTTCTCAGTTTTTCTTTCGCACTTCATTTGAATTACGGCTAATTTAACTTTTCTCATAAATATCCTCCCTCCTGTCATTTTATCCAAAAAATATATAGTTCAAAGTTCCGTGATTTCTAGAATATTTTTTTAGCTTTAATTCTTATTCTCACATAGTCAACAAACCATTTATCTCCAACATATAAGTCGCCGCTTTTAAGTTCATTTACAGTATCTCTAATAATATCATTTTTAATATTACTTTCCATATTCTCAAAAGGTTTTTTCAAAAACATATTTATCCAATTTTCAAGACCTTTTTCACCTTTTTGTTCTGTAGGACGCTGAAACAAATAAGCATACTCAACTCTCAATCCAAACTTCTCAAGAATATGAGAATAATCTCCAATTGTAGGAAAATAAAAAGTTCTGGGATAAAATAGCCCTCTTTTATCAAAATTTTTTTCCAAAGCAAGATGTATGGTCTCAGCGCAGCCTTTCCCTCCAAACTCACAAACAAACTGTCCGCCCAGCCTAATCTGATTAGAGAGATTTTTTATAAAAATCTCTTGATTATTCTCATCAATCCAATGAATCATAGCGTTTGAAAAAATAACATCAGCTTTTTCCGAAAGCTGAAAACTTAAAGCGTCAGCAATTCTAAAATCTATATTCGGATAAAATTCCCGAGCTTTTTTTATCATATTTTCAGAAACGTCAATTCCCAAAACATGATATCCCTTTTCAGATATTTTTTCACTTAAAGCTCCATTTCCACAGCCAAGGTCGACTATAAAACTTCCTTTTTCGGCGTCTATAAGACTAATAACATCTTCCCCATATTTATATACAAAATCAAAATTTTCAGTATAATCATCTGTATCCCAAATTATATTCATAATTGCCTCCTCCGCTGACACAAAACGTATTATTGAAATTTTTTCCAATAATCTGTTTCTTTCTTTCTCTCAACAGCGTCAAAATACTCATCAACAATATCAAAAATCTCACTTTCATCTTTAATAAGGTAATATTTATTACCCGAAATTTCTTTTATATTTTTTTTCTTAATTTTAGGATTTTCAAGCCATTGAAAGAAGCATTTTTCCCACTCATAAGCTTTATCCCTGCCCAAATCCTCATAACTCAAAATTTCCTCTTTAACCTCATAAACAAAATCATTAATAAGTAATTTTATCATAAAAACTCTCCCAAGAGCCCGTCCAAAAATGAGCGAAAATACATATCTTTGCTCTCTAAAATGCTATTATTTTTGATATTTTCCAATTAGTTTTATTTTTAAACAGGCTTTTAAAAACTTTAAACAAACTCTAAAACAGTTTCATATTTTCAGGTTCAACATTTATCTTTAAGCCAAAATGTCTGTATCCAAGCTCAGTAACAACTCTGCCTCTTGGAGTTCTCTTAATATATCCAAGTTGAATAAGATAAGGCTCATACACATCCTCAATAGTATCCGCCTCTTCGCCAATAGATACAGCGAGAGTATCAAGTCCGACAGGACCGCCTCCAAACTTCTCAATCATAGCCATAATCATATTTCTGTCAGTAATATCAAGACCAACTTTATCAACGTCCAAAACATAAAGCGTTTCATTAGCTACTTCCTCAGTTATAATTCCATTATATTTAACCTCAGCAAAATCACGAACTCTTCTAAGAAGCCTGTTAGCAATTCTGGGGGTACCCCTGGAACGTCTGGCAATTTCAGCAGCTCCGTTTTCATCAATTTGAATTCCAAGAACATTAGCCGAACGAATAACAATAGTTTTGAGCTCACTTTCATTATAGAGTTCAAGACGATTTATAACACCAAATCTGTCTCTTAAAGGAGCACTAAGAAGACCAATCCTCGTGGTGGCTCCAATAAGGGTAAATTTCGGAAGATTAATTCTTATACTTTTCGCCGAAGGACCTTTTCCGATTACAATATCAAGCACAAAGTCCTCCATAGCCGGATATAGGACTTCCTCAATAAGCTTATTCAGCCTATGAATCTCATCAACAAAAAGCACATCGCCCTCGCTAAGATTATTTAATATAGCGGCCATATCACCAGGGTGCTCAATAGCCGGTCCTGAAGTAGTTTTAATCCCAACGCCCATTTCATTAGCTATAATGTTTGACAAAGTTGTTTTACCGAGTCCCGGCGGACCATACAACAAAACATGGTCAAGATTCTCGTTTCTTTTTTTCGCCGCCTCAATATAAACTTTCATATTGCTCTTAACTTTTTCCTGACCTATATATGTTTTAAGAGACTGAGGCCTCAGTTTAGGCTCAACTTCCAAATCCTCACTTTTTAAATTAGTTTGAATAATCCTATTATCTATTTTAACTCACCCCTTAATCACTGGCTCATGATGACAATTTTTTAAGAGCGAGACTAATAATATCCGCCGAGGACATATTATCGTCAGCCGTCTCCATAACAGTCTTAACAGCTTCACTTCTTCCAAATCCAAGAGAAACAAGTGCCTCAACAGCGTCTCGCTTTTCTCCTCCGTTTATATTATCAGGTTCATTGATATTTAAACTAAAATCAACTAAATTGCCTTTTGAGTATCTAAAGGCATCAATTTTATCCTTAAGCTCAAGAGCGATTCTTTGAGCGATTCTTTTGCCAATTCCACGACCTTTCGACAAAGCGGTAACATCATCCGAAATAATAGCCAAAACAACCTCATCCGGACTCATAGCCGAAAGAATAGATAAAGCGGCTTTCGGTCCAACTCCAGAAACAGAAATAAGCTTGTTAAAAATCTCAAGTTCCTCCATAGATAAAAAACCAAACAAGCTTATCTCATCCTCTTTGACATTCATATAAGTATAAATTTTAACAATGTTATTATTGACAGAAAGTTTTCCGATTGTACTTTCCGATACTTGTATATTATATCCAACTCCATTATTTTCAACAATAATATAGTTTTCAGAGATATATTCCACAACACCTTTAATATAACTTATCAATTAAATTTTCCCCTTTATAGTCAATAAGATACCGAAAACTTATTTTCATTATTTTCAGCACAGTATTTTCTTAAAAGCCATTTTCAATAGACCTACCCTCCATAATAAAGCTTGACAAATCTTTTTCCGCCTGTCTTTGCCTGATTTTTTTGAAATACCGTTTCGAGTATTCCCGCAAAAATCAGGCTTCGGCTAACAAAAAAATCTTTTGTCAATCGTTATCATTTAGGTTACTAAACCGGTCTAATTTTATAAAAAACTTGAATTTATAGTTATTTTCTAAGAGCCTGTCTAAAAACTATTAAAATATCCAAAAAAATGAAATTTTAAAATGCTTCAAAAGTAAGAAAAGCAGGCTAAAATTTCACTCAGTGAAAATAATATCATTACGCTCCAAAATGCTTTTATTTTCGCTGATTTTTTGTGTATATTTTGTTTTTAGACAGGCTTTTTTTAAATTTTAGACATGTTCTTAAAGAAATGCCGTACAACTCAAAACAAAATCACTCTATTTTGAGTTATACGGCATTTCTTTAAATAAAAACATTCCACCGTAAAATAATAACAAAAGCCAGAAAAGGGACTCGAACCCTCCGCTTCTTCATTACGAGTGAAGTACTCTACCGGATGAGTTATTCTGGCATACACTGTTTAAAGTATACAATACATAAAATCATTTGTCAAGTATAAAATTGTAAAAAATCAGCAAAATCTGATATAATAGATAGACGGCTAAGTTTTTATTAGACCTCCTCGGAAACCGGAAAAATATGTGTTTAGATGGCATTTTTATCTGTTTTCAAGGAGGTCTATTTTTATAGCAATCCAATTTAAAACAGTCAATACAGAGTTTTCAAACACGCTCTAACTAAAATCATCTTCTTTACAAAAATCCAATACGCCATTATAAATAGCCCAAGCGATTTTCTGCTGATATTCCTCAGAATTAAGCTTAGCGTTTTCCTCATCATTTGACAAAAAACCACACTCAACAATAACCGAAGCCGCTTTAGTATTCTTCAATATGTAATACTCACCATTAGGCTTTGGAACACGAGTGTTATTTTCATCAGCAAGTTCTTTAATTTTGTTTTGAATACATTCCGCCAAGACTTTTCCTTTCTCAGAATTTTTAAAATAAAAGACTTGTGCCCCATTAGCCGATTTTTTGGGAAAAGAATTTTGATGAATACTTATAAACACATCAATATCATCACCGTTAGCAATAATTTTTCTTTGTTTCAAATCCTCAATTTTCTTTTTAGACAGAGCGGAATCATCAATCCTTGTAGTAAAAACATTAGCCCCGCCTTGTTCAAGATATTGCTGAAGTTTAAGACTAATATCAAGATTTATCTTTTTTTCCTCAACCCCATCAGTCCTAACCTTACCCGGGTCCCATCCCCCATGTCCGGCGTCAATAACAATATTTTTTTTAGCGACAGGCATTGAAAACGTTTCAACACTTTTAACAAAAAATGACTGCCCCACCCCAAAAATGATTAAAGCCAAATAAAAAACAGCCAAGACTTTAAATTTATTTTTAAAAATGTCATTCATAAAATCCCACCAAAAAAATTATATATACATTTTATGTCACCGTACAAATAAATATTTCTTAATAGAAAACAATCCTTTATAAATTTTAAACTTCAAAAAAACTTGACATATAATAAATCAGTGATATAATTATTATAAAGCGTTGATAAGGATAAGTAGATTAATAAGCTATCTTTCAGAGAGAAACGTGGCAAAACAGAAAATTTTGTCTGCTGAAAACGTTTTATGTATAACTATTAATCGAAACCACCCTTTGAGCGACTTTAACAGAGTACGTTTTGTCCGCGTTAAAGACTTTTGAGAGCGATATCTTGCTGAATTTGGGTGGAACCACGATTTTACGTCCCTTTTCCTATTTGGAAACGGGCTTTTTTATTTTATTTCAAAAATATGTTTGGAGGTTACTTTAATGATTAATGTCAAATTAAAAGATGGCTCATCAAAACAATATGAGCCCGGAATTACAATTTTGGATGTCGCGAAAGACATTAGTGAGGGTCTCGCCAGAAACACTTGCGCCGGACTTTTAAACGGTGAAGTTGTTGATATAAGAACACCTCTCAATGATGATTGTGAACTTAACATTTTAACATTCGACAGTCCCGAGGGAAAAAGAGCTTTCCGTCATACAGCGTCTCATATTCTTGCTCAAGCTGTAAAACGACTTTTTCCAGAAACAAAATTAGCTATAGGTCCGTCCACAGACGAGGGTTTTTATTATGACTTTGACAGAGAACCTTTCACTCTTGACGAATTGTCTGAGATTGAAAAAGAAATGAAAAAAGTTGTCAAAGAAAATATTAAAATCGAAAGATTTGAGCTTCCAAGAACCGAAGCGATTAATCTTATGGAAGAAGCTAATGAGCCATATAAAGTCGAGTTAATAAATGACCTGCCGGAAAACTCAATTATTTCTTTTTATAAACAAGGAGATTTTACAGACCTTTGTGCGGGGCCTCACCTTACCTCAACAAAACTTGTTAAAGCTTTTAAACTTACTTCTGTCGCCGGAGCCTATTGGCGAGGAAATGAAAAAAATAAAATGCTTACAAGGATTTATGGAACAGCGTTCACAAAAAATGACGACCTAAAAGAATACCTTGAAAGAATAGAGGAAGCAAAAAAACGAGACCATAGAAAACTTGGAAAAGAACTTGGACTTTTCACATTTATGGACGAAGGCCCAGGATTTCCGTTCTTTCTTCCAAAAGGTATGGTACTAAAAAACACGCTTATAAACTTCTGGAGAGAAATACATGAAAAAGAAGGATATGTTGAAATTTCAACTCCAATGATGCTCAGCCAAAAACTTTGGGAAACTTCTGGTCATTGGGGTCATTATAAAAATAATATGTACACAACCACAATAGATAACGAGGACTTTGCCATCAAGCCTATGAATTGTCCAGGAGGACTTCTTGTATATAAATCAACACAACATTCATACAGAGACCTACCAATAAGAATGGGTGAACTTGGAGTTGTCCATCGTCATGAAAAATCAGGTCAGCTTCATGGTCTTATGCGAGTAAGATGTTTCACTCAAGACGACGCTCATATTTTTATGACTCCTGAACAAATAAAAGATGAAATTAAAGGTGTAGTAAAAATAATTGACGAAGTATATACTCTCTTTGGTTTCAAATATCATGTTGAGCTTTCAACAAGACCTGAAGACAGTATGGGAAGTGACGAGGATTGGGAACTCGCGACAAATGGTTTAAAAGATGCTCTTGACGATATGGGAATGGAATATATAATAAATGAGGGTGACGGCGCTTTTTATGGTCCAAAAATAGATTTTCACCTTGAGGATTGTCTTGGCAGAACATGGCAATGCGGAACAATTCAGCTTGACTTCCAGCTTCCTTTAAGATTTGAAACCGAATACGTTGGCGCTGATAATGAAAGACACAGACCAATTATGATTCATAGAGTTGTTTTTGGTTCAATAGAAAGATTCATAGGAATTCTCACAGAACATTTCGCCGGAAATTTTCCAACGTGGCTCGCGCCTGTTCAAGCAACAGTTCTGCCAATTTCAGAAAAATACCATGACTACGCTCAAAAAGTTATTGACGCGTTAAAAGAAAACAAAATCCGTGTTTCCAACGATTTCAGAGCGGAAAAAATAGGCTACAAAATAAGAGAGGCAAGACTTCAAAGGATACCTTATCTTTTAATTGTGGGAGAAAAAGAAGCCGAAAGCGGCGAGGTAAATATAAAAAGCAGAGGAAAAGACCTTGGTTCATTAAAAACATCTGATTTTATCGACAAAATAAAAACTGAAATCGAAAATAAAGCATAATTTAATAAAAAACTCTTAACTTAAACAATTAGTTAAGAGTTTTTACTTTTATAAAAGATTAAGATGTTTCAACAAAACTTGTAAAATATAATTCTATTTTTATTGCATTTCTCAACAAAAGAAGACTTCCCATACTCCAAAAGCAATCAAAATTACAGAAGTAAGAAAATTAAACCAAGGGATAAGAATAGAAAGAAACATACCAATTCCCATAGCGAGACAAATTATTCCAATTAACTTTCTCTTGAAGCACATATAATCATCCCTATAATATGTTTATATATCATAATATGAAAATTCTTTTGGCTTATGTACAAATCCATGGAAATATAAATCAAATAATTTCTAAAATTTCTCATTTACACATGAATATTTTAGAAAGTTTTTAAAAATTTATTCGCTTTTCCAATAATTTTATTAAGTTTTTTAATCGCATTATTTTGTTCAATTAAAATATTTGTTATTTGTCCGGCTATATAATTATAATCCATTTCACTTTGAAGAATTGAATTAGTAAGCTCACTTATCAATTCCTTACTATAAATCAAAGATAAACTTTCTTTTATAGAATTGTCAAAAGTACTTCTCACAGAAATATACTCATTATAACTTTTGACTTGAGACTTTGAAAATGTTTTTTTATAAAAAGAGAACAAATCCAATTTAGCGTCAATTTTTTCTGAGAGCTGTTTATTTTTACTTAAAAGATTATTCAACCTTCTTGAGTTTTCACTTAAATAATCCATTATATTGTTTATATCATATTGATTTATATTTTTAATATCCAAAGTATATTTTTCTATTATTTTCGCTATAGACTTTTGAGTTTTCGATAATTTCAAGGTAATATTGTCAGAAGATGTAAAATCAGATAAAAAAGCGATAGTAGTCATTATAAATACCTCCTTATAGAGTAAATAATAATATTAAATAAAAATACTAAAAATTAATATTTTTAACTTTTACAATAAATATTATATAGCATATTTGTGAACTAAATATGAATTAAAAGTGAAATATTTCTTAAAAATCGCCTTTACAAAAATAACAGCCCGCTTTATCTCCGACACAATCTCGACAATCATTTTCAATTAAAATTTCATTTTCAGAAACAACAAAAAAACCCACAAAAGATTTATCAGGCTTCATAACTCCGCTTTCATTTAAACATAAATTTATTTTATGACAATCGAGCATATCAAAAATATCATAAATCTTATCATGCTCAATGTCAAAAAATCCAACCCCAAATGCCCGTGAAATAAAGAACTTATCAAATTCAGAAAAACAGTAATCAAAAAAACATCCTCTCAAAATATCTCTTGAAACATCAACAATAGCCGTTCCCGTCAAATCAAAATAAAATTCTTCCAAAATACTTATTTTATAATTTATTTCTTTTTCAGTCACGGCAATACCAAAGAGAAACATTCCCAAAACATTGCGGTCAAAAAATTTGCCTAAGACCCAATTATTAATAAAATAGTCTTTATTATACATATCCCCACAATCGAAAAACGAGTATATACTTTTGCTCTCAAAACATTGAAAAGCTTTCTCAAAACAATATAAAGCCTCTTTTTTCCTTTGAGAATCCACCTTCGGATTTTCAAAAAACCCGCATAATTCAATAAATCTCTTATAGACCTCATTTTTAAAATCCATAATACATATGTCATGGCAAACATTCCTATTTTTTTTCATATTCTCACCTGCAACATCAAAACAATAGAATAAGATATATCATAAAACCATTTTATTAGACTTCTTGCGAAATTCCTAATCTATACCAATATCGCTCTAAAAAAATATTTCATTCAATACTTATTAACGCTTTCGGCGTTTAAAAGACAAA
>CATJCJ010000151.1 GCA_949738935.1 uncultured Eubacteriales bacterium
AGCTTTTTGCGGTAATATTTGTTTCTCCAATTTTTAATGCCGAAATAGATCCATTTTGTGATACTGTAGCAACAGAATTATCTGACGATGTCCAAGTAATAGATTTATTTGTACTGTTATTTGGTGATACTGTAGATATTAAAGATATTTTATCTCCGATATTTGTGCTAATGGCTGTTTTATTCAATACAACACTGTTAGGTAAAATTTGCATAACAATTTCTTTGCTGTGTGTACTTGTCAAATAATTATTGGATTTATCTCTTATTTGAATATAATAGCTGTATTTTTCTCCTGTTTTCAGACCTTTATCCTCATAAGATGTTTTACTGACTGTTCCTAAATCAGTCCAATTAGCCTCCCATCTTTCTTCACCATTATCTAATTTTTGAGCTTTTTTTCGTTTTACAATATATTGAAGCCCTATTTCACTTGTCGGTTTATCCCAATTTATTTTTATTGATGTTGGAGTGACCGCTTTAAGAGTAGGTTCGTTTTTAGCACGAGGGCCCGCATAAAACTCAACACTTTTAGAGCCATTGCTGCTTTTATTATCATTTGATACGTTAACTGTTTTTATATAATATTTGTATATTATTCCTCGAGCTGCGCTTGTATCAGTAAAACTTAAATTTGTAGTATTTCCTATGTCAGCAAACTTGCCATTTGGAGATTTTCTATATATATGATATACATATTTTTTTGCGTCACCGATTGCTTTATTCCAGCGTAATACCACTTGGTCATTTTCATTCAGTTCATTTTTAGGATTTGCAAATGAAAGATTTGTAAAACCGTTTTTTAACGCAGACCTTGACGATTCAACCGTAATTGATTTTAAATCTCCAGATGGTCCTAAATTACCTATTCTTTGCGCAATTACTTTATATGAATATCCGCTTCCTGCTTTTAACCCTTTATGTGTATATGAAGTGCCATCATAATTATTTTTCAATATTTGATAATCTCCATCTTTTCCGTCAATTTTACGATAAAGTAATTTGTATTTTTGTGCCCCCGGAACTTTATCCCATTTTATAGTAAGCTGTGTTTCGCTGTCTGCCGAAACACTTTTTATATTTGGAGTTTCTGGTTTTGTATATGTTTTATATTTTTTAGAAGCATCTGATGTTTGTTTTCCAGCTACAGCGTAAACTTGATAATAATATGTAGTTCCAGCTTTTAAGCCTTTTTTATCAATAAATGATGTTCCCGTACAGTCCTTGGTTACTGTTGTTGGATTTTTACCGTCAACTTCCGTTCTTGTTATTTTATATTTATCCGCTCCTGATACTTTGTCCCATTTTATTTCAATAGATTTAGTATCTTTAGCTTTGCATGATTTTATTATTGGTTTTGATGGAGTTATAGTTGGATATTTTGTAGAATGATATAATGATACTCCTATATTCTTAGATGTAAAAACTGCGTATGACTGATAGTAATATTTAACTCCACATTTTCCATCAGAATTACAATCAAATATATATAGACCATTATCATCATGACTTACTAAAATCATAGTATGTCCCCATGTTTTTCCTCTACGTCTTACCTGTATTAAATCTCCTTTTTGTCCTTTAGATATTATTGATTTTACGCTTTTAGTATCACTTGATGAAATATTCCATTTCTTTCCAACTAATTTAGCGCCCTTAGGAGAAGGGATATAGTATTTATTTGTATCATAACTTCCTATAAAACCAGTACAATACAAATCATTAAAAATATATGAAGCAAACCCTTTACATTGAATACCTTTATAATATAATGATGTAGTACCTTTCCCATCAGAAGCTTTACCGTTAGTAGTCCAATATGTTCCTTTATATTTATTGATTAAAGAATCTAGTCTTGATTCTAATTCAGAATAGCTTTCAACTTTTTTGGTATAATTAGGTTTTTCATCTGTCTTCCTTGCTATCGCTGTCATGTTTATTGGCATATCTAACTCGTCTGTTGTTGCCATTACATTTATTGGTACATTTAATGTAAATAGCATAGAAATTATTAGAATTGCTGTAACTATCTTTTTCATAATAAACCTCCATTAATAATATTTAAATATATTTTGTCTTAGTATCTAATTTATTTGATAATATCCAGCTAATGGTTTCATATTATTAACCGAATCCCAAATAAATACTTTCATAGTATTAATATCTTTGATACATTTGTTAATATGTATCTTAATGTTACCAGCTATAAAGTCATTTTCTTTGATACTTTGCATATTTATATTGATAATTTTGCCTTCTGTGTCATAGGCGGTGGCAAAAACAGTCGCAGGGACAAAATTTTCTATTAAGGTATGAAAATTAATGTCAGCGTAAAAATCACCGTTAGCGGGTATTTTCAAAACCTCCTCTCCAATATCAGTTTTTAATACGACATTTTCTATTTCATATAAATACTCCTGTGTTAAAGGATTATTTGTGATGTTAACATTGCCTTGAACAAATAAAACCTCTGTGTCTTCTATATTTTGATTGCTGACTCCGCATACAGATGTTTTATCCTGACTTATTTCAATAGGTATCGTATCATTAAGCGCTGCACTGTCTTTTATTAAAAATCTGATAGTACATAGTACTCCGTTATCATTAGAGTTATCTATATCACTACAGCAAGCCGTAACAAAATTAAGTTCTGATAAATTGATGTTTTCTTCTTGTAAATTTGATGTAATTTCTCCTGAAAGTACATCACCTTTTATAACTTCTATTGGCGTTAATTTACTTTTATCGTAACTTATTTTAAAATTAAAACCGGCGATTCCAGAATTATCTGAAATAATTATAGGAACGTCTACATATTCTCCAGGTAAACCATAACATTCATTTACTCGTATAGTTGTTTTTTTATCTGTATTATATATATTTGATAATGTTATTATGGAACCGCTGTCATTACTGATATTGTTACTCCATTTTTGAATAAAACTCACGCTGTCTTTAATATTTATATTTCCATCTTTAAATAGGTCAGCCGCTTTTTTTTGAGCTTCTGTAAAATGAGCTCTTTTCCATCCCGCTAAGTTTTGAGATAAAAGTATTCCGTCACGTGCGTCAATTCTGCCGTCTTGATTAACATCTCCCGGCAAAAAATCTACAACAGTAATAGTTCCGTTAATAATACCAGGTATTATATCATAAGTTCCATCAGTAATATTTTCATATTCTAATTTTATAGAATAATCAGATAAAACAGATGTACTTTTTGCTTTAAGAGCAATATAAAATAATTCCCCATCGCCTGTGACTTTTTTCACATTATTCCATACTACTGTTATTGGATTATTATCTTTATCTGTATCAAGATTAGTCTTTAATTCTCCTATATCTCCTTGGGCGTCTTTTAAAACATTTCCCGCTGAAATATATTTTATAGTTCCTCCGCTTACTGTGGAAACAGGTTCAAATATATTTTCGTCATAACTAATCTTAAAACTAAATCCTGCTATTCCTGGGTTTTCTTTTATTTTTATTGGTATTAATATTGTTTCACCCGCTTTCATGTACTTATCTTCTATTAAAATAGTACCCTCATTCTTTTCCGGCCAATATGTATCAGAATATTCATTTCCACATATTTTACATTTATAATCACGGCTGCCGGCTATCGTGCCGGTTGGCTCTGTTTCTTTTATAAGTTCATATTCATGCTGTTTTTTCTCTATAATACGTATTTCTTTTTCGTTACAAACTTTGCATTGTCTGTATTCACTTCCTTCCGATATACAGTTAGGTTCTTGTTCAACCAGCCATTCTTCTGAGTATGAATGACCTTTTGCCGGTATAATTTCTTTATCAGTACGATAACCACACTTAATACAAACTTTCTCTTTACTTCCATCTGTTATACATTCTGGTTCTATAACTTCTTCTGTATAGGAATGTTCTAACATAGGTATATCCTCTTCTTCTCGCTCGCTGCATTTGCCGCATATTCTATGATGTTTTCCGGTATTAGTACATGTTGCTTGGCTGTCCATGAGCCAGTTTCCATAGGTATGTTTACAGTTTGTTACATTTATAGAGCATTTTGCTGATTTACCATTTGATGTTTTTACAGTTATTACAGCATTACCTATCTTTTTAGCTGTTACAACTCCTTTAGAAGACACTTCAGCAACATTAATATTTGATGACGACCATACAATACTTTTATCTGTACTATTATTGGGAGATACTACTTCTGAAAGTGTAAGCGTATCACCAACTGTCATACTTGCTGATGTTTTATTTAACGCAATTTTTTCCGGCAATATTTGCAAAACTGCTGTTTTCCCATATGTACTTGTCAAATAGCAATCTGAATTGTCACGAATCTGAATGTAGTATCTATATGTTTCATTTGTTTTAAGGTTATTGTCTATGTAATACGTATTAGATGTTGTAGTATAATAATTATATTTACTGCCATCCCATTTATATATTGCATATTTTAAACCTGTTTCACTTAAAGGCTTATCCCAGCTTATTTTCATAGATGTTGCACTTTGCGGAGTTAAATTTATTTCTTTTTTTATCTTAGGACCCGCATAAAATATATCACTCCATGTACAGCTTCCGCCATCACTTGTTGTTACAGTATTGATTTTATACTGATATATAACTCCTGGCGTTAGTTCAATATCTGTATAAGTTAAATCTTTTGTACGCTTTATTTTTATGAATTTACTGTCTGTTGGAGCTTTTCTATAAATATCATACGAATAATCATTAATTCCATACGCTTGTTTCCATGTTAATTTTACAATATTAGGAGTATCATTACTAATGCCGTTTGATGGACGAGAAATTTTTGTAAAGTTGCCTAATGTTTTTGAAGGTTCTGATTCAATATTCTTTTTGTTTCTATTGCCTTCCGGACCAATATCAGCTTCTTGTACAGCATAAACTCTATATAAATATTTAGCATTAGAGGTTAAATTTTTATGGGTGTAAGATGTATCTGTTACATTACTTATTAATGTTTGATAATCTTTTTTATCCTCTCTGCGATACATAATTTTATATTTAGCAGCTCCAGGTACTTTATTCCATTTTATTGTTAATTGGGTATCACTATCTCTGTTTACAGAAGAAATAATTGGTGCATTTGATTTTGTGTGTGCTTCGTATGTAACAGAACGATTTGATGTTCCTGTGTTACTTATTGCATAAATGCGATAATAATATTTACTTCCAGCTTTTAATCCGTTGTCTGTATATGATGTTGATGTACAGCTTGAAGTTAAAGTTTTATAATTTGATTCATCACTTTTTCGCCTGTCAACTCTGTATTTAGCAGCCCCGGATACTTTATTCCAACCGATTTTGATTGAGGAACTGTTTATTGGGGTGTAGGAATTAATAGATGGCGCTGAAGGTTTACTTGCCGCAAAACTGACTACAGACATAATAGATATAACCATTATACAAGCAAACAAACTAATTAAAAATTTTCTCATAATATGGCTCTCCTTTCTGTAAAAATA
>CATJCJ010000152.1 GCA_949738935.1 uncultured Eubacteriales bacterium
AATAAGACTGCTCCGCATTATCCATAGCATCTTCCCATTCTTCATATTCTGTTGTTCCTTCTTTAAAGAAAAACGGTTTAATAAATGTAATGCCATTATCAAACTTATCTTTTGAATAGTTACAGTATCTTGTACTCTCCTGTGCAAACGAAGCAATTCTATGTCTCACCAGTTCATGAGACACGCCACGATCTACTGTAAATTTAACAGACAGAGAAGAATGCTCTATCATTGCCTCATGTCCTCTTCCAATTAGCATTTTCACAAACTTCTTAGCGGATTCGCCATCCTCTGTAATCTTGTCCTCCGACTTATAACAAACTCTACCAATCTTTTCGATATGCTGTAATTCCTTGATTCCGCCATCAGAAATCTCCGTTAAAATCTCATAACTAGGTTCAATAATTCTCATTCTTTTTCTTCTCCTTTTTTCTTTTAATATTTTGTTTTAAACTTCAAATTTTTCATGTCTTCAATAAACGATGAAATAACACTTTTACCTATACTAAAATCTATTTCTTTATTTTCTTAATCAATTCATGAATGCAAAAAACTAAGTCATGTTCATCACGAATATTTTCTTTAATAGAATTTAGTGCATTTATTTCATCATTTGATAAATTTATTAATATCTGCATTCAATCATCTTCCTTCTAATCATAACTAACACATTTACTTTTCTCTCTTAATCCGACGTATATTGGAAATTGCAAACTTTCCAATCCAGTCTTTTTATCTTTGCTAATTTCTTTATATTTTACTTCGATAACACGTCCAATTAAGGATTCTCTAGTTTCCCAAAATTTTCTTCTTGTTTCGTCATCAAATCCAGATCCAACATTAACCACATTCTCTTTATATTGAACAACCAATGCCCCAAGAGTACCTTTTAATCTACCATCCCCTTCTAATATTTTTACCACAGGAAGATCCATTGTATAAAATCTCTTTATTTTTATCAGGTCGGCAGTTCGCTTACATTTGTATGTAGCATCTTTATTCAGCATCAATCCTTCCCATCCTTGTTTTACAGCATAATCTAGCCATTTTATAATCTGAGATTGGTCTGTTCCCTCATATACCATAGTAACTACTTCTATATTTTTAAGTTTTTTCTCATTAATAGCTTCTCTCAGCTTATTTAACATTTCTCTACGAAGCCTATATCTTGCTGTAGATTCTTTTTTCTTAATGTCACTTTCTGGGAAATAATCAAATATGACAAATTTTATTTCATTTTTAGACTCTGAATCTGAATTTATAATTCCTGTACCAATCCTAAAATTTTCACCATCCGGGATATTGTCTGTGTTCTTACGAATTAGTTCCCCATCATAAAACCATCCCGTGCCAAGCTGCTCCAGATCAGATATGATATGCTGCATACCAGTAAATTCTTTTCCCTGTCTACTGATTAATTTGTTATGATAATAAGAAGCTCGATTTCCATTCATCTTCTGACTTAACGAAAACCATGAACCATCTTTCAGTTTTAATTTCTCATATGACGAACCAAGTTGGACTTCCCATGTTGGAATTAGCCCAGGGATACATTTATTTATAGTTTTTGAATCAACACCCAATTTATATTTCTTTGTAATCATCTGTATATAAAATTCTCTGTCTTCCTTATGTCCATATAAAAATGATTGAACCTCATAAATATCTTCATCTTTTCCTGTATTATTTCTCTGAAGATATTCCATAACCTCTTCAAAAGTACTATGTGCATGTAAATAGTAAGGAGCCAATTCAGAACTAGGTGTTACTTTCTTATTAATCTTCTTTGAACTAATTCCTGTTACAATATTTCCATCCAACAAAAATCTTAGACACTTTTTGAATAATTCATTGTCTCTATTTTTCATAATAATTGTTTTCTTATCATTTAGGCTTCTTGTGTCTTGAATCTCTTTAAATAATCTAATCACTTCTACCAATTACATTCCTCCTACAATCTTGCAACAAAATTTTTAAATCCATGTAATTCATCTTTGCTTATCAGAATATCAAAATAACAGTATTCTTTATTTATAATGATATACCAAATGCGCTTCAGCTTTTCTTTAAAAGACATTTTACCTTTGTTTTGCATAAAATAAAAATTATTGCTTACACGGTTTCTGTATTATAAACTCATTTTATTGTGCTAAACAAACTGAACAACTACATCCACAACAATCTTTTGATTTTCCTTTTTCTTCCATCCTTTCGCACTCTTTTGAATCTTGATCCATAGAACGTGTCCATTTTTTTACCACATAACCATTTTTAATAAGTAATTGTTTTGCTCTTTTTATCTCATCAACTTCACTTTTATTTATATTTTCTAATCCAATATCAAAAATTGTTTCTAAACCTGCACCCATAAAATTACCTCCAAACAAAACATAGCACTATCATATTTTCTTATAATCATTTAACCTAATCTTTTCAATCGTAACAACATTAAACCATACTGGTTTCAAACCAATTTTCTGATGAAATTCAAACATTAACTCTGATAATTTGTCTTCTAACCATTTTCTTTCTTCGTCTGTTACACCATCATAAATATATGTATCACATCCAGAGTCATCACAATATGCTTCATCTAACTCCTCCATGATTCTATC
>CATJCJ010000153.1 GCA_949738935.1 uncultured Eubacteriales bacterium
AATATTGCGCTTATGCTTAGGTATAATCTGTGGCTCAAACTCTCCCTTTCTATCTCGGGGCATATTTAATTCAACATTGCCAAGTTCGCTTTTTACTGTTCTTTTGGAATATCCGTTTCTGCTGTTATCGGTTGATTTTTCTGATATTTCATATCTATCGTAACCTAAATGTGTGTCCATTTCCGCCTCCAGAGCTTCTTGTAATACATCAGCGAATATTTCTTTCATTGCTCTTAACACATCATTTGATGATTTAAAATTTTGTTCCTTTACATAGTTTTTTAATAATTCTTTTGATACTTTTGTCATAAAATTAGTCCTCCTTGTTTTTACAAATTTTTACATTAATTTTTATTTGCATTATTGTCAAGAAAGACTGTTTTTATACTGTTTACACAAAATTTTTTAAAGGCTCGTTTTCTTTAAGGATTAAGCCCTTTGACAGATATTTTTCTTTTTGTCTGATTATATAACTTTTTAATATGGGAATAAGTTTTTTTGGAATCGGTACGGTTCTTATGCTGTTTTTTGTCTTTGGTACCTCAATGACTGTCTCATAATGGTATTTTGTTTCACTGTCGAATACTTTGATTTTTTTCAAAGATTTATTTATGTATATTTCTTCTTTCTCAAAATTAATATCAGCGGGAGTAAGAGCAAGAAGTTCACCTTTTCTTAATCCTGTTCCTAAATCCAGTAAAAAAATCATACGCATATAATTTTTTGACGCTTTTTTGATTTTCGCTATTTCCTCAAGAGTAAAAGGGTCAATATCGTCCTTTTCGTCTGGTACAGTTTTTTTAATGGGCAGGGTTACCCGAATGCAGGGATTTGAGAGGATATAATCTTCTTTTATGGCGTAGTTGAAAAATGTTTTTAAAAATTTATTGAGGTTTTTTATAACGGAGAGGCTTTTTTTATCCTCATAGTAAAGTTTGTTGTAATGCCTTTGCAGTGTTAAAGGTTTAATTGAATTTAGTTTAGTGCTGTTCAAGGCAGTTTCTTTTATATAGTTTCTTTAAATTCCTTCATATCTGTCCATTGTGGAGTGGGAAGCGTAAATTTTTACAACCTCAAACAGCCATGTTTTAATTAATTCTCCTAAAGTTATTTTGTTAAAGTTTGAGTTTAAACCTAAATTAAGACCTTTTATATATTCATCTCTTTTGTTTTCAGCTTCTTTCTTGTTTTTGCCATAAAATTCTTTTCTTATTGGTTTTCCGTCTGCCTTTTTTCCAACAGTTGCAGTTACTCTGCAATAATTGTTTCCATTCTTTTCGTAATTTGTGTTAACTGCCATTTGTATCACTCCTTTAGGATTTTTAGAAATTTTGGGTATAAAAATAAATCCTTTGCAAATTCAAGGATTTTGTGATACAATACAGTTG
>CATJCJ010000154.1 GCA_949738935.1 uncultured Eubacteriales bacterium
ACCTCTGTATGGTTTACAATTCTTTTTTTGATACTTTTTTCAGTATAGGCTGTTCCCAAAAGTTTTGTATTGAAAAATACCTCACTTTTTTCTCCTTTGAAATAAAGATACTTGCCTTGTTTTATTTCATATTTTTGATACTGCATATAACCTAAAAAATCGTCAAATGTGTTTGAGTTTTTTATGGCTTCATCTATGACTTTTTTCAGTTTTTCTCTTTTGTTTTTTCTTCTGGTACGATAATACCAATTCCGTTTTCCTCACAAAGCGTATCGCTAACTTTTCTTAAAGCGTTAAGATTATCAGGATTGCTGTGCAGTTTTTTATAATCTTTAAAATTCGCAGCACACATTATTATATGATTATGAATATGCTCTCTGTCAACGTGAGTACAGATTAAAAACTGATAATTCGGATACATTCGTTTCATCATTTTCTCTCCTATTTCAAGAGCTTTTTGCGGAGTTATATCATCTTCGGGAGAAAATGACTGACAAATATGGTGTGCTATATTATTTCCGCTGTGCCTTGTTCTTTTTAATGTTTCCTTAAATTCTTCCGCCGTATTGCTTGAAGAACAGGCAAACGAAGATATAAGAATACCGTTATCTGTTTTATCGGGATTTTTAATATAATCAAGGGATTGTTTCAAATGTGTTCCCGTCTTTATTCCTTGTATTTTTACATAAGCCATTTAAAATTCACCGTTTTTCGCTTTTATAAAACAGGAATAAACGTCTGTTGTGATTTTCTCCAGACGCTTTATTTTGTTTTGTAAATCCTTGATTTCATTCTCGTAAACATTTCCTGTTGTGTTTATAACTTTTGCTATCTGATTGACATTTACTCCAATTTTATTTATTTCTTTTACCGTTTCAATTAATGGTGTTGTATCAACATTATGTCGTAGTATTTGACGATTTTGAAAAACTTGTTTTTTCAAATAGTCTACACTACGGCTATGCTTGCAGAATAGCGAAATTTAATTTTTTCGGTACTCGTTTTCTTAAATCCGTAAAATAAAGTCTTGTAATTTTAAAATATCTATTTTTTAATTAATTGTCAATTAAAGTTTTTAAACTGAAAATAGCTGAAATTTATTGATATTCAGCCGTTTTCAGTTTAAAAGATTGCTCGAATTTAGCAAGTTATTTCATTGACAATATACACACAATATACAAATTAGTTAATATAAAAAGGAATTTTATGGGGCTTTTATGGAATTAAATTGATAGCCTTTTTTAGTTCCTCTAAGTCTTTGTGTATGTAAACTGAACTTGTCAAATCTTGCGTTGAGTGTCCGAGTATTTTTTTAGTTGTTATGGGGTTGGCTCCGTATTTATCAAGTAATGTGGCTGTGGTGTGACGACATTCGTGTGGGGTGTGTGAAATGCCAAGTTCTTTAAGTGTTTTAGTGAAGTCATTTTTTATAGTGCTGTATTTAAATGTACTGCCCATATTGTTATATAAATAAATATTTTTGGTATTGTATAATTCTTTTATGAATGGCAGTATCCTTTTATGGATTGGCACAAGGCGGTTTATTCCGGCTTTGGTTTTCAGTCCGCCTCTGATTGAACCGTTTTCAAGGTCTACATTTTCGGTTTTTACTTGCAGAAATTCGCTTATTCTAAAACCGGTGTAAATTAGAATAAGGGCGAATCGAACGTAAAAATTATCGGAGTTTTCCCATAATATTGCTATTTCATCTTCTGAAAATTCTTTTTTTATTTTTTTATTATCTGTATTTGAGATTGTGACAAATTGTGAGTAGTCTTTGCTTATAAAGTCATTTTCAAGGGCAAATCTGCATATTTGATTGAATAATATTTTTACATTGTTTAATGTGCTTTGAGAGCGTTTTTTACAGTTATCTATAGCTTTTTGCATATGGGGAGTTTTTAGTTCTTTTATTTTTATATTGTGAATGGTTGGACAGTTTGCAAACGCTGTTTTGTAGCATATTAGTTTGCTTTTTGAAACATCTTTTAACGCCTTTTCAGACCACATATTGTAGACTTCCTCAAAAGTCAAATTCCGGCTGTCCACATCATAGGGATTGTTGTTGTATTCAGCGAGAGCTTGCAGGGCTTCTGTTTTCTTTGCGTAGTAGCCAATGTATTTATAGATTGCTTTGCCCTCGTGAGTCCAGCCAACTGTTATTCTGGCGGCGAATGGGCGGCGGCGTTTCTTTCCTAAATTTACTACACCGCCGTAACCGTTTGGTAATCTCATTTTTTATTCCTCCTTTATTCTAAAAATAAAGAAGAAAACAACGCAAATTTTATTATTAATGGCATTTGTGAGGAATGCCGCTTATGGGTAAGAATAATTATATCTTATTGAAAATGAGGGTTTTCAATAAGATGTAAAAAAAAGTAACAGCTTTATAAAAGTAAAAACTGTTACTTGACTTTTTATTAAAAAAGTGTTATTATAATGGCACAAAAGGCAGTCAGCTCCACAGGAGTGGCTTCCACAAACTAAGTAATTATAAAATAACCACCAAGCTGTCCAGGCGAGGGTGGTTATTTTTTTGTGCCGTTGTGTATTGTCACTACAAGTGCCACAACAGATACTATCAAAGCAGAATATTCTGCTATTAATGACAAAATCTCGTATGTGCTCATAGCGTCCACCTCTTTTCGGAAGTGGAAACCAAACCCCCGCAGACTGACTGCCCAATTTAATTATAACAGTTTTTATTTGGTTGTCAATTAATTTAAAAAATTTTGGTCTTTCGACAAGATTATTTTTCATAAGTTTCGATAAAGTTTTTGAAATTATCGTAAACTTGTCTTTCTAAAGGGCTTAAACAAAATTTATTTCTTGCTTCAAGAATTTTCATTCTTTCTTCCCTTAGTTTTGCAGATGTTGAAGATACGCCGCAAAGTTTCATAATATCTTTATAGTTTGTATTATTTGTGTAGTGAAGAACAACAGCGGGCATTAATATATCTCTCGCGAAAACGTTAGCTTGTTGTTCTATACAGTCTGAAACATCTGTTTCAAAATTTCTGTAAAAAGTTTTATCGTTGCTTTGTAAATGTCCCAGTAAACAATGTCCAAGCTCGTGGGCTATTGTAAAACGTCTTCTAGCTTTTGAACCTTTTTTATCATTAAAATAAATAACTTTTCTTTCGTTTTCTATTTTTGAAAAACCATCTCCGTTTTGAATTTCATAACTTAAAGTTTTGATATAATTACTTTTAGAATAAGCTTTTGTTTTGATATTGTGTAATTTAATAATTTTTGTTAAGTTAAGCGGAAGTTCATTAACTTTGCATTTTATTAAAATTTCCCAAGCCTTATTTCTTGCAATTTTGTAATGTTCATATGATGTCAATCAATACCGCTCCTTTCCCTATAAATATAAGGGAAAGACGATATTTATTCATTAGGAGATTAATGGGGAATTAGAGAGTAATTTATATTTAAAAATCATTTGGGTCGTAGTCGTCATCTTCTTCTAAATCTTTCTTTAAAGCTGCTTTAGATTCTTCTGTTTCTTCTATTTCATAATATCCTCCACGAGCAGGAACTTTTATAATAGTTGGTTTGCATTTAGATTCCTGTTTGATTTGAGTTTCTTGTTTAATTATATCATTTTCAATTTGATTATTTTCTTTATGGAGATATTCTCTGAAAACTTTTTTAAGCATTTCCATAATTTTTTTTCTTGTTAAATCGTCTAAGTCTAAATACTCCATTAAGATGCTTTTTTCAAGCTCTGTCATATTCTTTTGTCGAGCATATTCATCAATAGAAATAGGAGATTCATTAGTCATAGGGGCAATGCCGTCTCTAAGCCATTCTTCTCTTACATTAAATTCTCTGCAAATTGATTTAATAATAGCTTCACTTGGAGTTCGTATTTTATTTTCATATCCTGCTATTGTTGTTTGTTTTGCACCTATTCGTTTTCCAAATTCAGTTTGATTGAGATTTAGATTTTTTCTCAATTCTTTAATTCGTTCGCCTATATTCATTTTTTCACCACCTTTACTTTATATTAATATTATCACAAAATATAATTCAATGCAATATTTTTTTAAAAAAAAGTATTGACTTTTTAAACTCGATAAATTATAATAATAACACAATGAATTAAAAAAGCAAGGTGATGATAATGAAAACTTTAATTGAAAACAAAGAGGAAAAAATAATTGCTGATGAACTTTATGAAGCTATAAAAAAATTACCAAAAGAGCAACTTCGAGATGTAAAAGTAATGATTATGACGGCTAAAATTTTATTTGAAGACCCGCCGAAAGAGTCGGTTAAGCGGGAAACGGCAGTGTAGGGGGGTGAGGGAATGAGAAGAGAACAAAGAAAAAGCCCCGAAAGGCTGAAAATAGAATGTATAAAGTTATTGCTTATGTGAATTAGGGTTGTCGGTTCTGCCGAGCAGGTAGTCAGCAGAAACATTAAAATAATCACAAAGTAAATTAATGCTATCGTATTTAGGCAATTGTCGACCACTTTTCCATTGACTTATTAATGCTTCAGAAATACCTAAGTCTTTTGATAGCTTATAAGCAGTTAAACTATTATTTTGTAATAATTGTACAAAAACATCTTTGAATAATCGGCTCATAGTATATCATCCTTTAAAAATAAATATTAAGCTTATTCGGAGATTTGCATGTCTTTGTTTATAAGGTCAACGACATAAGAATTAAGGCTTTTACCTTTCTGCCTTGCGTGTTCTTGTATTATTGTTTTTTGACCTTTTGGCACACGAATATTGAAGGATTCAACTTTTTCCTTTAAATATTTATTTTTTGATTCTTGTATTTTATTGGACATAATAACACTCCTTTCTGATATCAGAAAAAATATACAAATTTCTGATATCAGATTTGTGAAATATGTCAATAGACTTCTGATATCAGAAATGATATAATTAAACCATAGTTAAGGTTACCCCTTGATTATACAATAAAAAAAGGGAGGATACAAGAATGAGCATAGGAGAAAATATCAGAAATTTGCGATTGCGGAATGATATGACTCAGGAACAGCTTGGAGATAAAATAGGTGTTACCCTCTCAATGGTTTGTCAGATTGAGAGAGGAACAAAAACTCTTACCGTACCCCTCGGCAAACAGATTGCCGATGTTTTCGGCTGTACTCTTGACGAGCTGTGTCACTTCTAATTAGTTGGAACAATTATACATTACGGCAAAAGCGGCGTAAGTCAAAAAATAATTTATGGAATATTATAAGATTATTACGGACAGAGCAGGTCAATTTTCGACCCGCTCAATTTCCGGAATAGGTTTAAGATTAAAATGAATTTCAATAGATATGTGTCTTGTTTTATCATCGTCTATTTTTTCGTGTACGAT
>CATJCJ010000155.1 GCA_949738935.1 uncultured Eubacteriales bacterium
CAGCATGACAACGCTTACAATGCTTCGCTTGCCTTCCGGAACGCTGTTGATCAGCTCACACATTTTCTGTGCGTCGGAAATTTGTTCCGGCGAATAGCCTTTTTCCTTTGCCTTTCCCATGCCCTCACATCCTTTCTTTTTGTTTATGTGAAGATTATAATTCACAAAAACAAGTTTGTCAATGGCCTTTTCTTGTTTTTGTGATATTTTTTGTTTTTGTGAAGTTTTGGCTTGACTTGAAGAATGGTTGACTGTATAATTTGATATAGAAAGTGAGGTGAATTCTTTTGAACATAGGTGAAAGAATCCGGAAGTTGCGGAAAACATTGGATCTGACACAACAAAAGTTCGGCGAACGTATAGGAATAAAGGGAAACACGGTTGCTCAATATGAACTAGGAAGAAATGAACCTGTTGACGCTGTTTTTTCGCTGATATGTCGTGAATTCAATGTAAATGAAGAATGGCTCCGGAACGGTGAAGGGGAAATGTTCAATCCGGCGCCGTCCGATGTGCTGGATCAGCTGGCCGACAAGTATAAACTTTCAAATGCTGCCCATATCGTAGTAGAAAAGTTTGTAAACCTGCGTCCGGAAAAAAGAAAAGAATTGATTGATTTCTTTATGGAAATATCGAAGGCAATCATGGAAAGTGAAGCGGATCCTCATAAAGCCGCTTTGCCGGAAGGTACATATACCGGATTTTCGGAAGATCAAGCCGTCCAGGTATTCCAGCACATGAAAAATCAGATTCCACGGACGCCGGAAGAACTAGAAAACAAATATCCACCAGTGGAACCCGACCGGAAAGAATCCGGCGCCGGATGAAACAAGCACCCGGCAATTATTAGTTACTGTATCACATATATTTTTGTTCTGCCGTTGAAGTTCAGATTATAATATAGGATTTTCTGTTTTAAATAGTATATAGCGAATATGTCTGCGTCTGGATAATGGATGTATTTTCTAATCATATGGAATCACCTTTCTTTATCAAAAGCCGGGTGAACTATATTATAAATTGAATAACAGCGGCAAGCACCGAAAAGGGAAAGGGCGAAGTTATGAAGGGCAAGAAAATGAAAACAATCTTTGTTGTGGTGTGCTTAATTATCATCGTTGCGGCAATTATCAGCCTGCTTCCATCTGGCAAGGATGAAACGGCTGATACAAACGAAGAATCCGGAACCGTGTCAGCGGAACCATCAGCAGAACCGACCGCCGAACCGGAAGCGGAATCAACGGAACCATCGGAAGAAGTCAAACACCGTTCCGGGGATGAAATCATCGGAATAAGCGAAAAGGATATATCCGATCTGCACCTGGTATATTATGATAGCGTGATTGATGATGTAACGGGAAACTGGCGGCTTGCTGTAATGTCGGAAGATATAGATATTCAGGACTATATCTATTCATACTATCAGCAATATTTTAAAGCTGATAATGAAGTACATGGAATCGTGAATCTTGCCAGCAAAACAACCACGCGGATCAATTATGCCGCCGGAATGCTGACCGTTACTGAATATGATTATGTGGACGGCGAGGAACACGACGCAAAACTTCTGTATTCCGGTACTCCGATAAAAAGCTATATTGTATATGCTGATAATGGAGATATTGAAAAAATAGACGAATAAAGGCAAGGTGAACCATGATCAAAATATTTGTTACTGCTGCCGTTGTTTTTCTCCTAATATGGGCGAATAAGATCCGGATATATCTGAAATGGCAAAAGAAATCTGAAGCGGAAAAGAAGCCGTTTTACCGATGGCCGGAAAACGTCCACCATGAACCGGAACAAATAAAACAGATCCGGCAAGCGCAAATGGAACATTTCCAGATTGAACCCGTGGGGAATGCTGGCGGTAAGATCTGCCGGATGAAAGCGGAATCTGATTCTGATTTCTGTTTTGTAGCTTTGGGAATCTGCCAGTGTGAGGAATTCAAGAAAGAACATAAGCCATGCAAACACATTTACAAGCTGGCCCTGGATAAAGGATTGATCCAGCCAGCAGCGGAAGGGGATGAATGAAATGATTGAATGTTCAGATTTTGGGCGGCTCCGTAAAGGTCAGCGTGTCCGTATGTATTACTATGAAGGCAATACACGGCAGTTCAAGGATGGAACTGTTGAAAAGGGGCTGTATGGGGATGGTTTCGCATATGTCCGTTGGGATAACGAAGATCGCCTTGATATAAATGTGAATATGTATGACGTGGTTTTGCTGAAAAAATAAACTAAATATAAAAACAGCCGGCCAGTGACGGCAATCACCGGCCGGCTCTAATACCAGGAACCGAAAACAAGCGGCTTCCCAGCTGGAAATAAGCATATATATTATAGCATGGAAAGCCGCAAAAAATCAACGGCTTTCTTTTTTGCGCCCTTTTTCGGTTCATGGGGAAAGGATCTGCTATGAACAAAATGAAAGCGGCTTTATATGTCCGTGTTTCAACGAAGTATCAGGTTGATAAAGACAGCCTGCCATTCCAGCGGAAAAAGTTAAAAGAATACTGTAAAATGCTGGACATACACAAGTATGAAATATTTGAAGATGATGGATATTCAGCAAAAAACACCGAACGCCCGCGCTTTCAAGAAATGATGAACCGTGTCAGGGGCGGCGAATTTACACACTTGATCGTGTGGAAGGTTGACCGGATTTCCCGGAATCTGCTGGACTTCTCCACAATGTATAAAGAACTAAAGGATCACCGCGTTACGTTTATATCCATGAATGAACAATTTGACACGTCAACGGCGATTGGTGAAGCAATGCTGAAAATCATTCTGATTTTCGCTGAACTTGAAAGAAACATGACTTCGGAACGTGTGACCGGGATCATGCTTGACCGTGCCGAAAATGGCCAGTGGAATGGGTCCAGGCTTCCTCTCGGCTATAGGCTGAACCGTGAAACAATGACGCCTGAACCGGATCCGGATGAAAAAGAAATTGTCCAGCTGATATTTGATGAATACGAAAAAACAAGATCCTGTGTGAAAGTAGCCAGATTTATGAACAATAACAATATAAAACTTCCGGATAACAGGGAATGGAACCCGGCTCTTGTAAAAAATGCAATACATAATCAAATTTATATCGGAACCTATGTCTATAACAAGCGCGAAGCACACGATAAATTCAGGCCAGAAAGTGAATGGATTGTAAAAGAAAAGAATCATCAGCCCATTATTTCAGCGGAACAATTTGAACGCTGTAATAAAATCATGGAGAAAAACGCCAGAACCCGCGACGTGTCCGAACTGCGCCAGACAAAACATATTCATGTATTTGGAGGAAAGATGATCTGTAATATGTGCGGCGGCAACATGGGCGCC
>CATJCJ010000156.1 GCA_949738935.1 uncultured Eubacteriales bacterium
CCTGCATTGGTTCCCTCGTCGTTATAAGTATAAGTCGTAGCCAAACAATCCCTTGTCTGCATTAAAACATGAGGTTTCATAATTGGCGTATCGCCAAAATAAAGCATAGTGTTAAATCCCATGATTTCTGCGCGTACTGCCTCGCCGCTCGTTGTTGAAAAGTCGATATAATCATACAAATGTAATCCGCTAAAATCCCCTGCTGCCACTTTTGCTTTAAGCTGTGCAAAAGTCGTATTCAGATTAACACCGTCATAGCCCGCGCCTGTTCGATCTCGTAAATCTTGTATTGCCTCTGCAATTACAACGCCATCTGGTATGTAGCCGTTTTCTGTTATGTTGAGGCTCTTTACAATCTTTTCTACGTCAAATTTGCTATTCTTCAGATATAACAAATTTTCCAAAAGTTGAATATATCGCGGGTTAAATTCCTCGTAGGATCCCGGCGTGTCCTTTGTCATAGCCTCCATGACTAAATTAAATACCGGATTATCCGCAAGTGGTAATTTTGCCATTTCTTATGCCCTCCTTACATAGTATCGTTGATCTTGAATGTCATCTCGAAATCGCTATCTTTTCCTTTTGCCTTAAAGTTTTTGATAGTAACTAAATCTCCGTCAGCGTCTACAAGCGCAATTTCGCTAATATCCTTGTCTACTAATTCATTTTCATCTAACGTACAGTAGTATTTAATTTGTGTGTCGCTTATAATTTCAAATTTATCAATATCTTTTCTGTAAACCTCCTCTCCTAACTCCTGCTGCCCCTCACTTGGTTCTAATACTTCCCCGGCGACATTAACGCCGCCAATTCCAAAAGCCATTTTCGTAATTTGCGGTAACTCCTGCTGCCCGGCTCTCGCAAGTAGCATTTTCTTTTTTGCTATCGTTGTTGTAATTGCTTTTGTTGCCATTTTCTAAATTTCCTCCTTTATTTCCTTTGCGTCAAGTTGTTTGCTACCGTCCAATTTTACGGAACCGTCCAAATACCATAAATCCCGCCGCATTGTTACGGTTATATCCTCAAAAGTTTCCGTCGTTTTTACTGACGTTTCCAACTCTACCGCCGCTGTTTGTTCCCACAAAACGGCGTCAAGTTTTTTGCTGCCGTCCAATTTTACGGAACCATTTAAGCACCATATTTTAGGATTGCTCAACCACCAATTAACAGTTGTTTCTAACTCCGTTTCCCCTTTCGTTTCTTTCATTTCAAGAAATGTCGTTATTTCATTTTCTATAGCCTCTAACTTAAACTGCTCTGCCGTTTTCGCTTTCGTTTCTAATTCTAAGGCTATATTCTGCCGCCATATTGCCGCATTTAATAGCCTGCTGCCATCTAACTTTACAGAACCGTCTAAGTACCATGCGTCTTTTCGGTTCCCCCACCAATTAACTGTTGTTTCCAAGTCAAGTGCTTTTGTCGTTTCTATCATTTCAAGAAATGCCGTAGCCTCATACGCAAAATATATATAGATGTTTAATCCTAAAATTCCGTCCAAAGTTTTATATATTGTTTCTACATTATTCACTGCGTCGCCAACAATAACGCTCAATTCGTCATTGTTGTAGTCTGGTGCTAAGTCAATCTCACTCGAATAGTTTTGTATCAGATTTAGAATATCCTTAAAGCTAAGATTTTTCTTTGCAACTCTTATTAGTACCACTATGCGGCGTTCCTCTATGCTTTGTTCCAGTGTTGGTACTATCCCTAGTTCCTCCTCAAATCTCGCTATTCCGTGTTCGTCTGATGTAGCGATAAACATATTTGCTAATAACCGGTCTATTTCTTTGCTTATATTGTCAAATTCCGGCTGCTCTGCTTTGCATATTTCTTTCATTTCCCGGATTTGCCCTACTACTCTTGGGTAATAATCAATCAACATTTGTTATCGCCCCCTTAACCGGTATTGTGTTCCTATGCAGTGTTATATTGTCCTCCGAACCGTTTAGCAGCAA
>CATJCJ010000157.1 GCA_949738935.1 uncultured Eubacteriales bacterium
AATTAAATTTTTAAAAGTAAAAAATTATTTTTTGAATAAAGTTTATAAATAAAGGAGTTTAAAAATGTCTAGAATAGATTTGCATACACATACTACCTTTTCAGATGGTACACTTACACCTACAGAGCTTGTGGAACTTGCCGCTAAAAAATCTATAAAAGTAGTAGCTGTTACTGACCATGATAATTTTGATGGAGTTTTGGAGGCTATTCAATGTGGAAAAGAAAAAAATGTAACTGTGGTGAGTGGAATAGAAATGTCTACAGATTTTGAGTCCAAAGAAATTCATATAGTTGGTCTTTTTATTGATATAAATGATGAAAATTTTAACTCTGCTTTAAAAGCTTTGAAAGAAAAAAGAGAAAAGAGAAACAAAAGAGCTGTGGAAAAACTTCAAGGTCTTAATGTGGAGATTACTTATGATGAGCTTGAGGCTATTAGCTCAAATAAAATAATAACAAGAGCACATTTTGCTAAAGTTCTCATTAAAAAAGGATATGTAAAATCATTAAAAGAATTTTTTGACAAGTATATGGGAGAAGGCAAACCTGCTTATGTAAAAAGAGAGGTTATTTCCCCAAAAGAAACTATAGCTTTAATTAATAAAGCTGGAGGAATCGCTGTTCTTGCTCATCCTCTTTTATACAATATGACAAATGATAAACTTAATGAAATGATTTATTATTTAAAGGGTTTAGGTTTAAAAGGAGTGGAATGTATATATTCAACTCATACGAAAGAGGATACAAAATATCTTATGTCTGTCGCTGAAAGATATGATTTAAAAATTTCAGGAGGAAGTGATTTTCATGGGTCAAATAAGCCGGATATAGATTTAGGAATAGGATATGGAAACTTATATGTGCCATATAAGTTATTTGAAAATTTAAAAAATAAGTGAGGTATAAAAATATGTCAAAAGACTCAATAAAAACAATATCACAAAATAAAAAAGCTTATCACGATTATTTCATCATTGAAACCTATGAGGCGGGGATTGCTTTGACAGGTACAGAAGTGAAATCAATACGTGCGGGAAGATGTAATTTGAAAGATAGCTTTATAAAAATAGAGGACAATGAGGCTATAATAAAAAATATGCACATCAGTCCTTATGAACAAGGAAATATTTTTAATCATGACCCATTAAGAGAAAGAAAACTTCTTCTTCATAAGTCGGAAATAAATAAGCTTTTGGGTTCTGTGACTACTGATGGACTTACGATAATTCCTTTGAAACTTTATTTTAAGGGAAGTATTGTAAAATTGGCTATAGGTATCGCTAAAGGTAAAAAGTTGTATGATAAAAGACGTGATATAGCTAAAAAAGATCAGCAAAAAGAAGCCGCTAAAGACTTCAAATTGAAATTACGGGTATAGTAAAATAAATTTTAAAAAATATGGAAGCAAATCTATTCGTGAAAGTATCGTTTCACGAATAGATTTGTTTCCCCCATTTTGTTTCAATTCATATGTACCTGTCTTGTGAATTGACGGAAAAAATTACATAGCAATTCATTTTTGATACTTTACGGCTCTTCATTACCTACTTTAATACTGTCAATTACTCCTTTTTCCGGATTTTCAAAGCTTGTGGAAATTTAAAAAAAAGTTGTTCCAATTATTAAAGCCTTTGGCAAAAGTGTATCAATGTTTAATACCCAATTTTTTTTGCTACCTTGCTGAATCAGTCTCTTTTCTAAGTTTTATTGCTTGAATTTTAAACTTCTTGTCGTAAATTTTTTCTGTACCATTTTTTTCCCTCCATTTTTACTTCTTTATTTATAATTCTGAGAAGGAAAAATGTTAAATATTATTGTTAAATATTATTGTACAACATCTGCTTTGACTCTTTTATTTTTCTTGTCTATTTTGTTATTTATGTCAAAATTTTATTATAATTCTTTAAGTTGCGAATTTATATTATCAATTCTATTTCTTATAAAATTTACTATTGAGCTTGTGTTGTTCATGATACCATGCTTTCCAACATCACCGTGACCATTCATATTGCCTCTCATTTTTGAAGGTTTATTTTCAGTATCATTATCAGGTTTTTCGGGAGGAGTGTTGCCATCAAAATTAATCGGAGGTTCGGGTTTTTCACTATTTTCTTTAAAATTTCTTATAGTTTCTTGGGGAATATATTGTTCAAATGAGTTTTCTTTTTCGTCCTCCGAATATGTTGTTGCTTTTTCAAAGTCTTCTATTGTACAAAATTTTGTAGGGTCATTTTTTACGTAGTCATAGATTAATTCTTTTACTTCATTAACTCGGTCTTCAAGACCCTCACAATAATTCAGAAGTTCTTTAACATAGGAATAATATTTTTCTTTATATGAGTTAATTGATAAAAGTTTTGATACAAGAGGATATTTTTCCGGATTATTGTCAGCAATAGGCATAGAAATTTTACCATTTCCTCCTCTCATAAATCCTCCAAAAGACATATTAAAATCCCAGGGAATTATGCTGAAAATTCCATCATTCTCATATAAGTAATAGTTATTTCCATTATTTCCTTGATAACTGTCATAATTTGAGAATACATAATTAAAGGCTATATATTTTAGGACTGTATCTATATCTAAAATATCTTCTATGTTTTTGCTGTCATCATTATCAATAGAATTTAAAACTTTTATTAAATTTTTAAGTCCGCTTTTTTCTGTATCATTTCCCATTTTTAGCTCTAAAGACTCATAATTGTCATTTTCTTTGTAGACAAGATTACTGTTATTTTCGCCTTTATAGAGGTTTCCTGTTGTATTGTTGAATACTCTTTCAATATAACTGTCATCTATGGCTTCCACACATAAATATAAGCCCTTTAATTCATTATTAATATATATATTAGCGAAAACACATTTTGGAACATTTATTCCGATTTTCTTTAAAAGCTCATAACTTAAATATTCTCTCATATATGAGGCGTCACTGTACATATTATTAATCACAAATTCATCAAGTCCATCAAGATTTTGACCGTCTACATATTTATCCAATTTTATTCTAAAACTATAACGGTCAGAGTCAGATTCTTTTAAGGATTTTAATGTTAAATTCCCCTTTGTTCTAAACCCAACATTTTCAACAGAAACGCCATCAAAAATAATATTTGCTGATTTGTATTTTTCATCTTGGGCATTTTTCAGCATATCAGCGTATTCTGTTTTATCAATATTAATCTTTATATCAATAACCTTGTCGTTATTGAAATGTTTCTCATATTCTTTTGTATAAGTATTTTCTGATGTTAGAGTTGAGTCATACTCTAAAGCGGAGGTATTCTGAATACCGCAAGCTGTAATAAAAACACATAAAATAAAAAACATAATTGACATAAATGCAGTTTTAAACATATAAATCACTCCTTTAAAATTCGTTGTTATTTGCTGCTAAAGATAATAATATGGTTAAATTGCCATTTCTACATCTAATTTTATCCATAAACTCTTTTAAATCAATATTATCTTTTATTGTTAAGCTGTAACAAAGTTCAAATACACTTCCCATATCGGCAGTTTTTATTTTTGTAAGCTTGAAACTATTACTATATTTTTTTAATATATCGTCAAATACTCCTTTAAAATTTAAGTTTTCAGGTATTATAATTTTTAGTATATATTCATGATTTTTCACCTCACCAAGTTTAATTTTACATAATATAATCATAAATGCACATAATATTATTGTAAATATTAAGGAATATATGTAACTTCCAACTCCGCAGGCAAGTCCGGCGGCCATTGAGAAGAGTACATATGTTATATCTTTTGGGTTTCCTGGGGCACTTCGAAAACGGATTATGGAGAACGCTCCGGCTAGACTAAAGGCTCTTGCAACGTTACTTCCTATAAGTAATATTATGACAGCTATTACAGCGGGGATTAATATTAATGTTAAAAAGAAATTTCTTGAGTAATCAACTAAGTCGGTGGTTATTTTATAAGTATATCCTATCATTGCTCCTAACGCTATTGATAAAAATATTGTAATTATTACTTCTATTAAAGAAATTGTTCCCATTAATTCTGTAAAATTCGATATTATATCAGGCATAATTCAGTTCCTCCTCTTTATGTAAATATTGTTTATATTCAGTTCCGTATTTTGAAAATGATGTTTTATATATTTTATTTTCGCTCAATAACCTAGCAAGCCATATTGGAATGGCATGGTAGCATTTGATTTCCATTAACCATAATTTTTTGTTTAAAAGTAAATTGCCATAGGCTCCTTTTTCAAAAGAAACATTATATCTTCTTGTACGTATATTGGTATCAAATGTTATTCTTAAGTCTTTGTCATATTTTCCAACATATGCTTTTCTGTCATAGACAATAAATGTTTTGGGAATTAAATCATAGTTTTTTGTAAAATAATAAAGTTCATTTAAAACTTGTTCATTCATATATGTTTTTATTTTTGGGTATATGTGTTTTTCAATAAGTTTGTTTGCTGAATTTATATCTATGAGACACCTTCTTTTGTTCACAATGCCTTTAAATTTCTTTTTTATTTCTAAAAAAACAAGTTTGTTCTCATTTAAAGTGTTATAACATCTAAGTCTTAATTTTTCTTTATACTCTGGTTTTTCAAGTGAGGTTCTTATAAGGTTATCATCCCAAGAATCATAATAAATATTTTGAATATTATAAAATTTGCCATCTTTATTGTGTTCATCCGGATTTACCTTATCTATTAATGCGTTTTCTAATGTCATATATGTTTTTGTGTCAATAAGATATTTTGTTTCATATCTATTAAAAATTTCTATCTCCATTTTTAATCGCCTCCGTATTTTTACTAGTACTATAAAAAGTTCGTTTATTCAATAATGGAATGCAGTCTTTTTAATTTTATTCTTGTATCAAAGGTAGTAAACTGCCAATTTACTTTACACAATTTTTTATTTCGCTCAAAACACCATTTTGAAACAAAAAGTTCTATTTTATCTTTTATAGCAAGGTATTCAGATAAACATTGGCGGCTCATAACGCCAATTTCAATTTCTGCCATATTAAACCAGCGTGTATGTTTCGGAGTATAATGAATTTCAAGCTTATCTGCTAATCTTCCTGCTTCTGCTGGTGGAAAAGCCACGTATAAAGGCGCTGTCGAATGTGTATTAAGATTATCCATAACTAAAACAATTTTTTCACACTTTGGATAATATTCATCAACAAGCATTTTAATACAATGTGCAAAATTTATGATGACAATTATTTACTAATATCCACGACAGTCCATGGTTTTACCTCAGTAGATTTATCTAGTTTATAGCAATCAAATTTAAAAATGAACAAAAGGAAACGAGATAAAATTTGTTTATTTTTAAATTTGATTGCTATAAGTAAAATTTGAGCATGTTTGATTTTAATTGC
>CATJCJ010000158.1 GCA_949738935.1 uncultured Eubacteriales bacterium
CCCTACACAAAAGCCAGAGTATTTGCTTGAAAAGATTGTATTAGCGTCTACGGAAGAAGGACAGGTTATACTGGATCCTTTTTTCGGTTCAGGAACTACCGGAGTAGAGGCTGTGCGATTTGGACGGAAGTTTATTGGGATAGATGTAAGTGAAGAATACTTGGAGATATCCAAGCGGAGATTGGAGAAGGTAGCAAATGACAAATAGAAATTTTGATGAATGGTTGGGTAAGTTCAGACCTAGTATATCAAGTTATGATTACTATATTGATTTTGAAAAGGTTGTAAAAAATGTAGATGAAATCAAGGTGGAATTGAATATTTTGAATTCTCTTATCGGTTCAAAAAATATTGAGAAAGACTTTGAAATAATAGTAACAAAGTATCCGGAAACATTGCAATGTTTACCGTTGCTTCTTGCAGTGAGAGGATATGAAATCTATGCGCAGGATGAAGACGGTGCGTTCTTGTATCATTTCAAGAAGATGAATTATAGTGTGGAACAATACAAGATATTTATGAGAAAAACAGGATTATTTGATATGATTGCTAATCACTTGGTAAATAATCTTGTGGATTATGCTTTGGGTATCGAAACCGGATTGGATTCTAATGGTCGTAAGAATCGTGGCGGGCACCAAATGGAAGACTTGGTTGAGAAGTACATTGTGGCAGCAGGCTATGAAAAAGATGTAACTTATTTTAAGGAAATGTACCTTAAGGACATTGAAAAAAAGTGGAATATTGATTTATCAGCACTATCAAATCAGGGAAAGGCAGCCAAGAGATTTGATTTCGTAATCAAGACGGATAAAATGATTTACGGTATTGAAACAAACTTCTATGGTGGCGGTGGCTCAAAACTGAATGAAACTGCAAGAAGCTATAAAATGCTTTCGCAGGAAGCAGATACCATAGATGGATTTATCTTTGTGTGGTTTACAGACGGAATTGGCTGGAAGAGTGCCAAAGGGAATTTGAGAGAGACATTTGAGGTCATGGATACGATTTACAGTATTGATGATATGGAGAATGGGATAATGGAAAAAATATTTCTATAGGAAGGTACGAATGAAAAGACCAATGATAATGCAAGGAATTAATTTCAGAGTATTAAAGAGTGTTTCATAGGTAAACTATTGAAAAATCCGAAAAGTGCTAGTACAATAGGGTACGGCGGGTATGGTTTCCGAAAAAACAGCCGGTACTGCATTCCTTTTGACAGTAAA
>CATJCJ010000159.1 GCA_949738935.1 uncultured Eubacteriales bacterium
ACCGCATCCCCGCCGCTCCGGCTTGACAAACAGGTCCTCCATAAAGATTCCCCGCTTAGCAAGAAAGGTTGAGTAATTATAAAAGTAGAGCGCCCAGCCGACAGCCTCCCCGCCGCAGCGGGCGATCAGCACCTGAGCCTCGCCGCGGTCGAAGATCGAAGCCTCCAGCGTTTCTGCCGTCGCCTTAACGGCCTCCGGATGGCCGACGTGGGCGGCAAGACCGTTGATAAAGGCAAGCATATCGGGAATATCGGCGCGGACTGCTTTCTGGACAAGAATCTCCATCGTATTTTCTCCTTATGGTTGATTTTCGGCGATCGCCGGCATAGAATAAAGACAATTTCAAGGACGGCAGGCAGACTGCCAGCTATATTGTACCCTGCCCCGGCGCAGCTGTCAAGGCTGAAAAAGTAAAATCAAAAAAGATCGTCAGCTTGACAATTTGGCATCAGATGCTATAATAAGGGGCGCAGACGGCCTGCTCGCTGAGCAGCAAAGGATGACCACGATGCTGAGGGCGCGTGGTTGTCTTTTTGTCTTCATATTTTTTTACGCATTTTTTCAACAGCGCCCCCTTAAAATTTGTCAAGAAGGAGATACTGCGCAGAATCCGGAAAAAAATCCAGATTCCTTGAAACCTTTTGCGCTGCTGAGGCGTTATACTCTTTGAAAAAGAAAAAAATCACTCCAAAAATAGATATCCAAGCTGTTTTACAGAAGCTTCGTGAAAGGATCTGAAATAAATGGACAAATTCCAGCCGAAAAGGCTGCGCACACTTCCCTTTTTCCAGAACAAAGTGTTCCGCATCCTGCTGCTGATCTTATTCCCAGTCTGCGTTTACCTGGCGGCGGAATTGGGACAGGCACAGGATCCCGGCGCACTGGCGGAGTTTACGCTGCGCCGAGCGGGGGTAACGCTCTTTTCGATTCTGCTGACGACGGCGATCTTCTGGATCGGGACGCTGCTTACCCGCAGGGCCTGGGCCGGCGGGCTGACCACCGGCGCCCTGTACATGATCTGTTCGGCGGTGGAGTATTATAAACGCCAGAGCAGCGGCTCTCACCTGCTGTTTTCCGACATCAAGATGCTGGGCGACCTGTCTGGTTTAGGAAAATTCACCAAACTTCATTTCAGCCCCGCGCTGGCC
>CATJCJ010000160.1 GCA_949738935.1 uncultured Eubacteriales bacterium
AGGCAGGCGTAGTCGAAAGCCTACGTCAACTGACGGCAACGCGGTGAAAATGATTTTTGACCGCCGAACTTTTTCATTTTTTAAGTTGATTGACTATAATTACACTTTAAAGGTTACAAAAAACTATTTTACTTGCACTGGCTGCAAATTGCTTCGCAATTCGCTTATCGCCCAGCAGTGCTTACGCACTCGTAAAATACTTTTTTGTTATAATTTAAGTGTAATTACTATATATGGCAGTGTCATAAATTTTGAAAAGAGGTATTTGATGATGAATAAAAAGGTTGTCGCGGTATTATTTGGTGGTCAATCATCGGAACATGAGATTTCTAAAATTTCCGCTGTGTCCATTATTTCCGCTTTGGATAAAGATAAATATTTTGTTATGCCTGTTTATATTACGGAAGAAGGAAAATGGCTCATGTATGACGGCCCTGTTGAGAATATTCCGTCGGGTAAGTGGGAAAAGTATTCGGCCGGGGTTATTTTGAGCCCTGACTCGGAACATCATGGTCTTTTAAGAATAGTTGGAAATAAATTTAAAATTATTCCTGTTGACATAGTAATTCCTGTTTTGCACGGTAAATTCGGTGAGGATGGAACTATTCAGGGACTTCTTGAGCTTTCGGGTATTCCGTATGTGGGGTGCGGTGTTCTTGCCTCAAGCTTAGCTATGGACAAAGCGTATACAAAAATTATAGCTCAAAGTATTGGCGTTGAGCAGGCTAAGTATACCGTTATATACAGAAATATGTTTGAGGATTCCTCTGAGGAGGATGAAAACAAAATATATGAGAAAATTGAGAATGAAATTAGTTATCCTTGTTTTGTGAAACCGTCAAATGCCGGTTCATCAATCGGGATATCAAGGGTAAATAACAGAGATGAGCTTGCTGACGCTATCGCTTTGGCTTGTGAGCACGACAGAAGTATTGTTATTGAGGAGGCTGTTTTTGGAAGAGAAGTTGAATGCGCCGTTCTTGGAAATGATAAGATTGCCGTTTCTTGTGTCGGGGAAGTTCTGGCGGCCGGTGATTCGGGGCTTTATGACTTTGACTCGAAATATAATAACAAAGATTCTAAAACTGTTATTCCCGCTGACCTTGATGACGCTGTTTCTGATGAGATAAGAGAAGACGCCGTTAAAATTTTTAAGGCTATTGATGGCTGCGGATTGTCGAGAGTTGATTTTTTTGTGGAAAAGGACACAAACCGCGTGATATTTAATGAGATAAATACTTTTCCTGGTTTTACCTCAATAAGTATGTATCCTCAATTATTTGCCGCCGGAGGTATAAATATGGGAGAGCTTTTGGATAGATTAATTGAGCTTGGCCTTGAGAGATATGAAAGGTAGAAGGTGTTGAGAATGGATAACAGACCCATTGGCGTTTTTGACTCGGGAGTAGGCGGACTGACCGTTGTAAAACAAGTTATAAAGGCGCTTCCAAAAGAAGATATAATTTATTTTGGCGATACCGCCAGAGTTCCTTATGGCTCAAAGTCCAGAGATACTGTCACAAAATTTTCAAGTCAGATTATAAGATTTTTATTGTCTAAAGATGTTAAGGCTGTTATAATCGCCTGCAACACTGTTAGTTCAAATTGTTTTGAGGCTTTGACAGCGGAATTCTCTCTGCCTATAATAGAAGTGGTTACTCCCGGGGTTGAGTCTTGCGTTGAGACAACTAAAAACAAAATTGTTGGAATAATCGGAACGGAAGCGACCATTAAAAGCGGAGCTTATGAGAGAAAAATAAAAGAGAGAGACAAAAGTATTGAGGTTTATTCAAAAGCGTGCCCTCTTTTTGTGCCTTTGGCTGAGGAGGGCTGGATTGATAATGATATTGCTATACTTACCGCTAAAACTTATTTGAGAGAGCTTGTTGAAAAGAATATTGATTCTATTATTTTGGGCTGTACTCATTATCCTCTTTTGAAAAAATGTATCGGAAGAGTTATTGGTGATAACGTTAAAATTGTTGACCCGGCTTATGCCGCCGCCGTTAAAATGAAACAATGTTTGAAAAAAAACGATATGCTTGGTGAAAACTCGGGGAAGGTCGAGTTTTTTGTGAGTGATAATACTGAAAAGTTTGATTTTGTCTGTGGTTTTGTTTTAAAAAAAGAGTGTGTCGCTGAAAAAATAGAAATCGAGAAATTTTAGAACCTGTCTGAAATCTATTTTATCGAACTATGCGGTATTGCCTTAAAAAAGAATTTGTGATAATCTCCCAAAGGATAACATATAATTTGACAAGGGTCAGTTTTGTCCCTTGAAATTATTTTTTTTGGGAGGTGTAAAAATGGAAAATTTAAAAGCCGAGGTTCTTTCCGGCTTTGAAATAACACCAAAATCCATTATAAAATCAAAACATTCTTATATATGTAAAACCGGTAAAGGTATGAGGGTGATTCAAAAAACAAACGTTAAAGAAAGTTCGCTTTTGGCGGCTAACAAAATAAAGGAGATTCTTGAGGAAAAAGGCTATCCCATATATGACCGATTTTATGTTTCCGTTCAGAATGTTCCTTATTTTTCTCTCGACGGCGAAAAATACATAATGACGGATTTTAAGGATTTTACAGAGGCGGATTTTTCAAAAGCCGATGATGTTAAAAACGTTATACGGGCGGCCGCGCGTTTTCATAAACTGTCAAAAGATATTCGGGTTTCATTAGATAAAAACAATGATATTCTTAAAAATTATCAAAAATTGCTCTCTAATTTTAAAAGTGTTAAAAAAAGTATTTCCTCAAAAGGAAGTTTTTCTGAGTTTGATGTCTTGTTTATTAAAAATTATGACTATTTTTTGAGAAAAGCGTCGAACGCTTTGTTTACTCTTAATGAGATTGTTGGTGAGTCTTTTTCTGAAAATGAGTTTTTGGCGGTTTGTCATAATAACATTAAAGAGGAAACTTCTGTCAGATATAAAAATAATATGAGTCTTATATCTTTTGAGAATATGGCTTTTGGGTTATTTGTGTCGGATTTTTCGGATATAATAAATCGGTATATTAGAAAGCATACCCCGCCGGCTTTGAGTTTTGACGACATTATGGACTCGTATGTGAGAATAAATTCTCTTTCTGATGATAATATCAGGCTTTTGCGGGCGATTTTAAGCTTTCCCTCAAAGTATATAAAAATATGCTGCGATTTTTATTCAAAGGGGATGCCTTTTGTTCCAAATTCTGTTGTTAATCACCTGAAAAGTATTATATCGCAGAAAAGTATTTATGAGGAATATACAAAGTGATTTACATCAAAATATAAGAACCTGTCTAAAATCTAAAGAACACCGCATAATTAAAAAACGTGGGCTGAGATTTTAGAATTTAAAAATTTTTTAAATTTTTTCATAAATTTAGCTTGTCTTTTTTCCCTTTTTTTGATAAAATTATATTAATGAGTGATTTTAGTAATATATATTTTTATTTAAGGAGGGATATAATGACCAATTCAATACTTAGTAAAATGGTTCTTCCTCAGCAAGTTGAAGATATTCTTAAGGCTGATGAGGTTGAGGTTATTATTCCGGAAACAAAACAAGAACTCTTTGACCTTGCCCTTGGCGGAAAAGAGAATGATACTTGGGATGTAAATTATGACATAGATGGTAAGACTGTTCGAGAAGCGTATGTTGTAAGATGTAAAAATGGTATTGTCGTTAATTTTGATGACCTTTCTATGCGCAGACGAGACCCTAACAGTATGGTTATCGCTGATGACCTCCCCACTGATAAGCCGACTCATCAGGAACGTTTTGGCGAGCCTTTTAACGAAACAAGAAATGAGACTTTCAAATGGCTTAGAGACCAGAAAAAGCTTGTTGTTCTTCCTTTCTATTCCGGAAATGAGGATGTTGGGCTTGGGTATCCGTCTATCGCTATTGTTCCGGCGAACGCCGCTTTTTTCGCCGCGGCTCTCGGTGACCTTCAGGGCTTTGTTCCGGCGAGCTCTATACCAAATCTTTTTAGACCGAAGGCGATTATTTATGTGGCGCCGGCTTTTAGGCATACTAAATATGACGGAAAACAGATTGTTGTTCATAAGAGAAGCTTTGATTTTCACGAGGTGTTCTCATACAACCTTTATCCCGGACCAAGCGCTAAAAAAGGTGTTTACAGTATTCTTCTTGATATTGGCGAGCAAGAGAAATGGGTTACTCTTCACGCTTCCACTGTCAGAATAGTGACGCCTTATGAGATGTCTTTAACTATTATGCATGAGGGCGCTTCCGGCGGCGGAAAAAGTGAGATGACAGAACCTTTTCACAGACAATCGGACGGAAGGCTGCTTCTTTCTAAAAATATACTAAGTGATGAGGAGACGCTTGTTAATATAACGGATTCCTCAGAGCTTTATCCTGTTACTGATGATATGGCTTTGGCTCACCCGTCTTTGCAGAATGACAGCAATAAGCTTGTTGTCGCGGATGCGGAATATGGATGGTTCCTGCGAGTTGACCATATTTCTCAGTATGGTACGGACCCTGAACTTGAGAAATCTTGTCTGTCTCCTAAGGAACCCCTTGTGTTTCTTAATATGGACGCTGTTCCCAAATCTACTTGTCTTATCTGGGAACATATTGAGGATGCTCCCGGAAAGCCGTGTCCAAACCCTCGTGTTATTATTCCGAGAAAACTTAAAAAGAATATTGTTGAGGGTGCTGTTGAGATTGATATCCGTTCATTTGGTGTTCGTACCCCGCCGACAACTAAAGAAAAACCAAGTTATGGAATTATTGGAATGTTTCATGTTCTTCCTCCGGCGCTTGCTTGGCTTTGGAGAATTGTTGCCCCAAGGGGATTCGCTAATCCAAGTATTATTGACAACACAGCCGGAATGAAAAGTGAGGGCGTTGGTTCTTACTGGCCTTTTGCCACAGGTAAAAAGGTTGACCAAGCTAATCTTTTGCTTGAGCAAATCAGAAGAACCCCTTCGACTCGCTATATACTTATTCCAAATCAGTATATAGGCGCTTATAAAGTTGGTTTTGCCGGCGAATGGGCTACAAGAGAATATCTTTCGAGAAGAGGCGGAGCTAAGTTTAGACGGGAGACTCTTGTGGATTCAAGATGTCCTCTTTTGGGATACGCTCTTGAGTCTATTAAGATTGACGGCAATACTATTCCTAAAAACTTCCTACAGGTTAATCATCAGCCTGAGGTCGGTAATGAGGCTTATGATGTTGGCGCTAAAATTCTTACGGATTTCTTTAAGTCTCAGCTTGAACAATTTAATGTTGATGGAATGAGCTATCTTGGAAAGCAAATAATTGAGGCATGTATGAATGACGCCTCTGTTGGTGAGTATTTTGATTTTATTCCTAAATTGTAGTGTTTTGGAAGTGTTGATGAAATCACTTTTTAATTAGACTTCCTCGGAAACTTCAAGTTATAGAAGAAATGATAGAAAAAAATATTACATACAATGTTTCTTAACGCTTTCGGCGCTTAAAGAACAAAGCGCCTTTCG
>CATJCJ010000161.1 GCA_949738935.1 uncultured Eubacteriales bacterium
ACTCTCCTTTTTCTTTTCAGCAAACAATAAAGGTACTCTCTTCTTTAATCAACAAAATTTGATTAAACAGATTAACTTGCAAATGTTTACTTAAATAAACAAGAAGAGATATTGGTTAGTTGAATGCCTTTTGCGCTAGTCATTCATTTAACCAACGCATTGTTATACGGAAAAAGCTCACAAAATATTAAGAAAATATGCCTTTAATAGTATTCCAATCTTGAAAAACAATTTACAAAAAAAATAGTTTTTTACACATTTCCGTATAACAAAACAAAATATAAAGAAAGGGTTAAATAATAAGGATTTGTTATTTTGTTTAAACAAATTATTTTAAGGAGGTAATTTTTTTGAAAATTTTAGTTGTAGAACCAAATAATAATCCATATGTCAAAGATATTGAAAAAGGCTATAAATCTTTGCAAAACGAAGTTAGTGGTTATATCGAAGTTGTATATCCATTTGAAGATCAAGTTGCTTTAATTTGCAACGAAGAAGGTAAACTTATGAGTATGCCATTAAACAGAGCTTTGTATGATGAGACTGGCAAAATTTATGATATAATTGCCGGAACATTTCTCGTAGTTGGCTTATCGGAAGATGATTTTACAGATTTGAGCGATGAACTCATTCAAAAATTCAAACAACACTTTAAAAATCCTGAACAATTTATCAAGATGAATGGACAAATTATTTCCATCCCTATCGAATAAGTATTTTAAAATCATAAACAAAAGAGGCTCCTTAACGGAACCTCTTTTGTTTATTTATTCAACAAGAGATTGCCATAACTCATTATAATCAGCATCTCTTGTATAGGTGTGAGCATTAGCTGCTTCCTGAATATCCAAGTAATACCAAGACGCTTTATTAACATCAGGCCATTCTTTTCTTTCATCAAGCAGTCCATTTTCCTCAACATTGCGGTCAAGAATACGATTGAAAATCGTTACTGCTTCAGCACGAGTAATGCAATCATTCGGTCTAAAAGTCTTATCAGAATAACCCTCTACCCATTCAACCATTGCAACCTTATTAATAGCATCCTCAGCCCAATGACCCTGAATATCGGTCAAATCAGACTGAGCAGTTTTATCAATACTAAAAAAACGACTCACAATTGTTGCAAATTCAGCTCTAGTAATTGAGTTGTTAAATTGGAATTTTCCATCCTCATATCCTTTTAATAACCCAGCCTGTGCATCTGTTGAAATTGAAGCGTTACACCAAATGTCTTTATGAACATCGACAAATGAATTTTCAGTTGTATAATACGTGCCCCTGTATTCATCGGTCATAAGTCGATAAACAATTTCAGCAACTTCACCACGGGTTATGTTGCCGTTAGGCTGCATAGTGCCATCCATATATCCCTGAATATATGCGATATGGTTCGTCTTATTCAAACCAACCAACATCTCAAAAGATTCTGGCTTATTATTAGGATTTAAAGAACCAGTATTGTTACTATTGACATCTGAAGGTCTAGCCGGTTTGTTACCGCCAGATGGTCTTACGCTACCATGACCACCACCGGAGCCACCAGTGGAACCGCTTCCAGAAGAACCTCCAATTGGAGCGTTGCCAGAACTGCCATTATCATTAATATAGAAAACTCGCAACTCTAATTTACCGTCAGAGGAAATAATACCAGAAATAACAGTATTCTTATTTGCTGTATCAACTTTATATCCATCCCAATTCTTTGTCTTAGCTTGAACTGTTGAACCAATTTCTCCAATATATTTATCGACAGAAACCAACTCAAATCCTGTAAATTCATGGGACTCATCAGCTTTAACAGGCTTATAATGACTTACCGTATATTCAGCCGCCATATCTTTTAATTTCCACACCGCTTTAAGAGCCATATTGGACTTAACAATCATATCATCATTAACAATATTACCATCATTATCTATCCAACCAACAAACTCACAACCAACTTTAGTAGGTGTACCTAAATCAGGCAATTTATCACCCTCTTTAACAGAATATGATTTTATTGGTAAACCATTATCCGGATCTGCTGATACCATATACTGAACAGTATCATCTGTTCCGGGACGATTATTGTCACCAGTTCCTGATTGTTTATTGTCTGTCAATAAATAATTAACTTCTACGGTATTATCCGCCTCATTCGGTGTAACAATATTACTGTTCACAACCAAGCTCTCAAGCTTAAATTTTTGCCCTTCTTTATCTACAATATTTGAATAGGTATAAGGAATAATAGAACCAACTGTACCCTGTCCAGTTGTCGTAACAGAATTAATTACCGCGCTCTCCTCTTTATAGTTATAACTTACTGTATAAGCAAAAGTATCTTCTGCCGTATATTTATCATTTGATGTCTGATACTTATCAGCAATACCATCACCATCAGAAACAATATTACCATCTTTATCTCTGTCATCTAACACATAATATATGTTACTTATATTTTTAGATGGATTATCAGTAATAAGACGTGCTACCTCAAACGAAGATAAAATATAATTATGGTCTGCATATTTTTTTGGTGTAATTAAATCATAAGTTATTGACTGCCCAACTTTCCCAATTCCAGTTTTTTGCTCTAAATTATCACCATAATAATAATTTATTGTATATTCATAATCATTATTATCAGGTTTTTCATCTTGTTCATTATTATCACTGCCAGAACTACCCGGATTATCATCTGTGTTATCATCAGGTTTGTCTCCAGGCTTACTTTCACTACCTTGATTATCTCCTGTATTACCGCCGTCCTCATCAATATCGCCTTTATCAATGCTCATATATACATCACTGGAAACTGTATCTCCAACTGTACTGCTTTGATTATAATCTTTTGGAATTTCAATAGCATATGCCATATTAGGTAAACAGGTTAACATCATGGCGATAATTAATATTATCGCCATATATCTTTTACAAATACTTGTCATAAAATCATGCCCCCTTTAGTTTCTATATTTAGCGCCCCAGTTATCGCCAGCCCAGTCTGTTGCCTTACCGTAATAATAAATATGATAAGCGCCCTGGAATGCCAACTGCCGAATCGTCTCAACGGAATCAGGTATCTCTAAAAAGATATTGCTGCAATTACCAAACGCCGAGCCATGAATCTCTCTCAGACAATCAGGCAAAAAAACACCTGTCTGTAAACCGGTACAGCCCATAAAAGTCGATGAACCAATAATTTCAACACCTTCTAAAACAACTGTTTTCAAAGAAGAACAGTTTGAAAACGTGCCGCTTAATTCTTTAACACCAATCGGTACCGTTATTTCTTTCAATGCTGTCCTAGCAAAAGCACTAAAACCTAATTCAGTCAAACCATCAGGTAAAACAATAGAAGATAAACGACTGCAGCCGTTAAAAGCATAAGATTTTATAGACATTATAGTATCCACCAAAGTAATATTCTGCAAATACTTACAACTGTCAAACAAACCTTCAGGAATACGAATCGTCCCTTCTGGTGCAGTCCATGACCTAATACCATCACAGCCATAAAACAAATTACCACCACCTGCATTATTCAATACTTTAGCAGGCACATAAACACTGGTTATATTAGCACAATCTTCGAACGCCCGATTGCCAAAATCAACGATACTATCCGGCAAAGATACACTTGTAATTCCTGTATTCTCTCTGAAAGCATTATCGCCAATAGTTTCCAATCCTTCAGAGAATACAAACTGTTTGATAACATCACTATATTCAAAAGCACCTTCATTAATTGTCTTAATCGAACTGGGGATAACCAGTTTATTTATACTAAAACCAATCGCTTTGCTCGTTAACGGATAACCACGGCTGCCTCTGAAAAGACTATCGATTACCGTGACCGGCTTACCATTATATTCAAACGGCACAACAAGAGACTCAATTACACCATTTTTAGCTTCGTCTACTATCTTATCGTACCTGCGAAGATACACTGTGTAAGTATCATCACCGTTATCATCAAAATAAAAATAAGAACTCATATCTTTTGCAGCGCCCATCTTAGCCGTAAAACCCTTGGTTATCACATAATCATCAGTCAAAAGCGTACTGCCATTATACCATCCGGTCAACTGATAGCCGTTTACAGGTGTTGCCGCTGGTTTAGCTATCTCGCCCCAAGTCTGACCAATCTCAGCATAAACAGAGTTGTAAGACGCAAGGTTAGCGTAAAAATCAGCATCCATCTTGATAACAACTACATCATCTTTGAGTTTCATTATAGGCTTCACTGTAATATTCGATGAAACAGCCTGACCCACTGTCACTGTACTATTATCAGCAATATTTACCCATCTGTCAACCTCCCAGCACTTATCAGCAATAACATTAGGAAAAGGTCTTATAATACCGCCTCTGTCTGTACTCATCAAGTAAGTGTTATTCTCAATCATACCATGTTCATCAGGTGGTTCTATGCTAACAACATACTGGATATGCGGATTGTCAAACCAAACCGTTAACACTTGTTCCTGACCTATAACATAATCATCTGATATATAGCCCAGCACATCTTCCAACTCCGTTGTATAGCCCTTAAACGAGCAATCTTCAGCTGGCGTTGGTATAATATTATACTGATTCTTAACCTCACCCCATGTATCACCAATAACAGCTTTGACCTCATTAATTGAAACTATACCATAGTCACTACTATTTGGATAGATATATAAATCAACAACCTTACCACGCAGTTCATAAACTGGCTCTAAAGTTATATCATCATTAATAACATCACCTGAATGAATTTTCGTATCTGTGCCTGCAACCCTCCAACCGGTGTGCTTATACAAATAATCTGCATCACATTTTGGCAACTCTGGTATTTGCTCGTTGACACTAAATAATTGTTTATTAGCGTCATTATCAATCTTGCCGCCTTCAGCATCTACCAGTGTAATTCTATGTTCCGTCAACTCTGGAGGGTCGTTTTCTGACCAATCAGCCACAAAATCTATCGAAAATACATATTCCTGATTGATATTCTGAATTTGCTTTGCTGCTACTATACTAATGTTAAGCGGCAAAGCCGTATCTGCTGCAATTATCCAACTTTCTGGAGTTAAATTTAACATAGCAGTATTGCCAGATGCTACCGCATTATCTCCATTTATGCTTACCGCAAGCTTTTTAACACCAGTTGACTCATCCTCAAGCATTTCAGCATTATCAACAAAAGACCAATCGTCAAATGCTCTTAAACTTATGCTTTTAACAGCAACACTCCGTTTCTGCGCCGCATTAATTGCTGACGGTTCACCCAGAATCTTCGTATTACCATCTTTATCAACATTTATATAAATACGTTCCGGAACCCAAAATGAAAATTCATCCTGAAAAGGCATCTGTCTTGCATTATAATACAACTCTATAAAATTTAAGTCTGCTTCTTCGCTGATAACCAAAGTTTTAGTTTGATTATCTACAGGCTTAAATCCTGAATAATTCTTAAAACCAGCCTCAAACATACTTCCGATAGCAAATTGACCTGTTTCAGTGTCAGCTAAATCATATTCGCCTGTTTCAAAACCAGTTTCCTTATAATGTTTTACAGTATAATCAGCTTTATCAACCACTTCATCATAATAAATTTTAAGTCTTACACCGCCTGGCACAATACCAGCCTGGCTCGTTTGAACATCACATATAGCATACTTTGTATCACCAATGTTAAATTCATTCATACATTTTCCCAACAATTGTTCAGCTTTAATAATATTGTTTAACTTAGACGCAGAATAGACGCCGCTTAAAGTTTTTACTGAATTTTCTTTAAGCAAAGTTTCAGTCCCATCAACAATGGTATAAGCATCTAAATATACAACTGTTTTAAATGCATCACAACCTTGTTCATGTTTTTCGCAAAACCAATCATCACCGTTTTGTACAAATTTATGATTATATAAATCACTATGACTGGCGGTATTTATACCAGAGCAGTTTGCTTTATGCTGATTGGCATTGTTATAAATAAAACTTGTGTAATTATGAGCTAACTGATTTGTTGTTTCAGAAGAACGATTCCCAGACTTGATATTTCCACAAATACTACAACGAAATCTTTCAATCGTAATCAGTTTACCCGATTGTTTACAACTAGCCTTGACCTGTTCAATATCTTCACCAATATTTACATAATTATGAAGTGGCGTATAATATTGATGTGAAAACCAGCTTTCGTCAACATGTCCATCAACGTAAATCACCTTGCTTGAATGATTTTTGCAAGTACCAGTCAAACGAATATAATCTGTTGGCTTTGCCCAGCAACTCTCACCATTATATTTACCATGATAATGCACATTCCCATGCCAGTTTGTGCCGCCAAACCCATAATTACACCATGGACAGTACCATTCATAATCATACTTATCCGAAAAGCGAAGTCTGAATGTCCCATCAATCAAGGTTTCTGTTGGATAAATTAACGGATCATCCCATTCTTCACCTTCAAACAGCTCATAATCACCCTGCTCAATTTTGAGAGCATTACAATCCTCACATTTTTCACCAATAATCTTACCATGTATACAACTATCAAAAATTGCACAATCTATAAAATCGTCTGGCTGTATATCGACTATACCACCGCATTGCTCACAATAAAGACCATCAGCTACAATATGTTCACATACTAACCTTATGTTTTTCATATTATAGAGTAACAAATCTTCTTCATCAACATCCGCCGGAGGTGTAACACTGACAAAAAATTCTTCTGCACATCCTACTAACGGAATATTCTTTGTGCTATGCACAAGCCGACCACAGTCAACGCATTCTTCCCCCTGCTTTTTGCCATGCATACACATTAAATCATCAAAATTAATCTCTTGAGTATCTACATCATTTTGTATTTGATAGATCTGATTATCATTATAAGCAGATTCTTCCGCTCTAACAGCAGACGGAATAAATATTTGCACCAACATACAGAACAA
>CATJCJ010000162.1 GCA_949738935.1 uncultured Eubacteriales bacterium
AGGCAAATGGCTTTTGGGAATCAAACCGATAAAGAATTTGCAATAGGGGGCTCAAAATGGCGGACCTATGTGTCATCAAAGCGTATACTAAAGCCTGCGTTGAAAAAGGAGGTAGTAAATGATATTATTGAGACGGGCTACATAGAAAAGCTCAGCCCCGAAAGACGATTTGATCAAACTCTTTATTTTACATACCGTAACAATTTATAGTTAGCTCCGTTGTGCGTATTGCTTAATTTCAGAACGTTGCAAGGGCGGAAATTGTTGAAATCGACGATTTTACTTGACAAATCTATAATTTTATGTAAAGCATATTGACGATTTGTGTCTAATCAGATATAATGTTAGTATAAATTTAATCTCGGAGGTAAAAATATGGATTTTGATTCCAATACAGAAAAATTGCTTCGTTATATCGTGTACGCAATATACATTGCCACATCTGATGACTATTCCAACTTCGTTCAAGAGTATTCTTCACTCGATACACATAGTGGATTTGGTCTAATGAGAGCAAATTTCATTAATGAGCGTTTGAAAGAATATATTGCAAAAACGAGTGCAATGATACATGGTTTTAAGCGTTACTCATGGCAAGGAAGAATTGTAGTCGACAGAGAAAATAAACAAACTTTTTCTGTTTCTACACATGCAAACTTGAAAGCAGTCTTCAGTAAAAAAGGTCGTCAGATACCTCACTATTTGCAATCCGTTTTAGCTGTGTAAAACAAAAAATGCTATAATCCGCATGAGCAACTTACGCTAATGGACACCTGTCCTTTTGAATACAAAACGCTTGAGAATGATTATCATGATATCATGTTCTCAAACGCAGATGAGTTCAAGAAGTATACCCACTACGTTGTAGCATACACGATTTCATCAAGTGGATTACTCGATGTAGATTTGATTTTGTTTGACTCGCATTTTGATGAGATCGAAAGGACCACTCTTAACCGCTTTATCGCACCCGACTATGGAAAACTGACTGATATGCCTGCAGATAAATCCGCTTCTACAACAAAATCCGCTCGTAACCTTGTTGCGCTGAAGAGCGGGATTAAACTCAACCTTGTCGAGATGGACAAAGACGAGTAATAAATTTAGGAGACATTCAGAATGAACGTCAAAAAGTTTTATGGCGACCGTATGAAAAACGCTAGATTATTTCGCGGTATTACTTTAACTGAACTTTCGTTACGAACGGGTATCAGCAAACAGTCGTTGTCCTTATACGAAAATGGAGAAAATTACCCGGATAGCAAAAAAGGGCAAAAAATAGCTTTAGCTCTTAATTTTCCGTATGATTTCTTTTTATATAACGACCACAATAAGACGTCAACGGATGTAACATATTTTCGTTCGCTTACTAGCGCTACAAAGATGAGCCGTACTTCTCAAAGCATAAAGCTCGAATTTGTAGCTCAAATATATGAAGTGCTCTTAAATTATATTGATTTTCCAAGTCTGGAACTTCCCGATGTAGATTTTGATTCAAATTCTGATGATCTTGTTATAAGCAAGAATATCAAGGAATTTGACCAAATTGAACAAATTGCTAACTCAGTGCGCAAATATTGGGATTTGGGCATGGAACCTATTGAGGATTTGCAATATGAATTGGAAAAACATGGCATCATAGTCACGGGCTTCAACACAGAAGATGATAAAATAGATGCATTTAGTCAAAGGACTTCATTGAACAACGGAACCGTTTACTTTATCTGTGTGGATCAAGGCAAAGACTCAGAGGGACGGATTAGATTTGATATGGCTCATGAACTTGGACATATTTTGCTGCACCCATGGAGTGAAAGCCTTGAGCTAATATCAAAGGATGAGTTTAAGGCGCGTGAAAGGCAGGCCAATATGTTTGCCAGCGCTTTTTTATTGCCAAAAGAAAGCTTTGAAAGTGATGCAAAAGCATATGCAACTGACTTAAGTCATTACCTTTGGCTGAAGAAAAAATGGAAATCATCCATTCAATCAATGATATATCGAAGCCATCAGCTTGAAATTATTTCTTCAAATCAATATCAATATTTGATGAGGCAAATTTCAAAAAAAGGGTGGCGAACGAGGGAGCCTTACGACGAACCATTCCCTCTTAACGAAAATATTTTTCAGGGTGCATTGGATCTGCTTTTTGAACAGGGCGTGTTTTCTCCATCAAGCATCATGCTTATATTCAAGAACCACGGTATATCTTTATTTCCAGAGGAACTTGAAAAACTGCTCTGTTTAAGAGAAGGCACATTATCCCAACAAAGAAACTCTTCACAGTTTATTAGGCTAAAACCCAGATAATTACTATGCGGTGATCACTTGATTCGCCGCTTTTTATTTTGACACTTTTGCTTGAATTGATATTATTTACAACACATCGTACCTAAAGAGCGTCTCAAACAAGTTTTGTAGAAGTGTTTTTATTATTAACCGACAATTAGCCCAATTCATTAATAATATTTTTAAACCCATCCTTCGACAACTTCCCCTGCAAATACAGCCGTTTCATTTCGCTCGCCTTGTCGAGCCAAGCCTTATACTCATTGAATGTCAGCCGCATGACACCACTGCTTCCATCGGCATTTTCATAACGCTCCACCCGTTTGTAGTTCCTGTTTTTCGCTTTCTCATACTCCTCAAGAAGAGGATCGTTTCGTTGTTTAAGTTTCCGTGCCAGCTTCGGCGCGATCTGCTTACAAGTCTTACCGTCGATGAGAATCCTATCGCAGTACATCTCAGCGCGGTTGGATTTTGGAACAAACAGCTTGCCGCAGCACGGGCATTCCAACACGCGCCTTTGCTGTTCCGCAAACTTTAGGAAAAGAAACACAAAATAGTCGGTATAGTTGTCGAAAAAGAAAACCTGCGATAGCTTCGGTTCATTAGTAAACAAATCGTAATTTATAATTTCGCATGGGTAGTCTCTGCGGAAGAAAAAGCCCTCAGGCAACACATTTGTTTCAAGCCACATATCATGTGTATCAAACTCACTCCGGGATTTCAGGTACTTGTACAGAATATACCGTGTGTCCAGCGGTTCCCGTAGGGCTTTGACTATATTGCTCATCGTCATCATCAGACACATTGCCGTACCATCGTCCTCAAAATCAAGCAGCCTGTTTACGGTTGCCCGAAGAAGAACTCCCGATGTCAAATCATTCTCGCGAACACCGTCGGCAAGCTCCAGAGCAGCATCGGACACAGCGGTAAACTGCTCCTCCGAATACGCTCCTATATCATCAAGCGGCTCCGTTTCATCAATTATATGTTCAAGCACAATTTCATAATTCGACATATCATATTCCAATTCGCCGATCAGTTCTTCTGAAATCTTAATTCTATCGGTTTGGATTCTCATGCTGTTCTCAATGATGACCCGAACCGCGTCATCACCGTCTACAGATAAGTATATCCCGTTTTTGTTAGTCATTTTGTTCGCCTCCCCATCTACATTTTAGCATTATTGAAAAGAAAAATCAATATGAAATTTTGTATGGAATGGATTTTCTTAAATTTAAAGAAAATCCATTCCATATTTACGTTTTGGTCAGGATATGTTAGAATAAATATCATCATTCGAAATCGAAAGGAGAAATGTTATTGACGAAATTAAACACGATCAACTGTGAGGAACTCATGACCGAGCCGCTGAAGCCGATTGAATTTGTGGTGGATAACCTCATCACGCCGGGACTGTTCATTCTGGCGGGCGCACCAAAAATCGGGAAGTCATGGTTAGCGCTCGACATATGTTTGAGTGTAGCAAAAGGCGAGCCTGTTTTGAACGCATCGACTTCTCAAGGCACAGCACTGTACCTTTGCCTTGAGGACAGCAGGATACGAATCCAAAATAGGCTGTACGAAATGACCGACGAGTCAACCGAGCATCTGCACTTCGCTCTACTCGCTAATTCAATAGGCAGTGGACTGGAGGAACAGATAGAAAGATTTATTTCGGAGCACCTAAATACAAAAATAATCTTTATCGACACGCTCCAGAAAATTCGCTCCGACTCCCCCGACAGTACTTACGCAACCGATTACAAGGAACTGTCCGTTCTGAAATCTGTTGCAGACAAACATTCTGTCGCCATTGTTCTGGTACATCACCTGCGAAAAACAAAGGACGCTGATCCATTCAATATGATCTCG
>CATJCJ010000163.1 GCA_949738935.1 uncultured Eubacteriales bacterium
TGTACAATACCGTTTACAAGAATGGGCCGCACAGATCAGGGAATGCCAGAACCGTCCTGCAGGCATGAGTGTCATCGATTGGTGTGCCACCCACGGCATAGGTTTATTGATGAAGTCATGAGTGCTGACAGGGATAAAGCATTGTTTTTGCAAAAAGCACTTGGCTATGGCATCTGTGGTGATACCCGTTATGAATGTATGTTTTTCCTTTATGGCGAGACAACCAGAAATGGCAAAGGAACACTTATGGAAAGTGTACTCAGGGTTCTTGGTGATTATGGCAAAGCCGTAAGACCTGAAACCATCGCACAAAAGCATACTGTTAATTCACAGGCTCCAAGTGAAGATATTGCTCGACTTGCAGGAATACGATTTGCCAATATATCTGAACCAAGCAGAGGTTTAGTCCTTAATGCTGCACAGGTAAAGAACATGACAGGCAATGACACCCTTAACGCAAGATTTCTCAATGAGAACAGTTTTGATTTTGAACCACAGTTCAAGCTATATATCAACACCAATTATCTTCCTGTGATTTCTGATATGACGATGTTTTCTTCAAACAGAGTTATCATCATTCCCTTTGACAGACACTTCGAGCCTTGGGAGCAGGACAGAACACTCAAAGAGGAATTTGCAAGACCGACAACGCAGAGTGCAATCCTTAACTGGCTTATAGCCGGGTATCGCATTCTTCATGATGAAGGGTTTATACAACCATCATCAGTTACTGCAGCTATCAGTGCTTATCAGTATGAAAGCGACAAGCTGGCACAGTTTGCAGAAGAAAGGCTTGTGCCTGATGCTACCGCTGAAGTTAAGACTGCAGTTGTATATGAGGAGTATCGCAGATGGTGCAGTGACAATGGGTGCTACTGCGAGAACAACAGAAACTTCCTGCACGAACTTCGTAAATTCGGTCGTGTGGAAAGAAAAAGACCACAGTCAGGCGGTGACAAGACCACAAGTCTTAATGGTTCAAAGCAACCAATACCGATACCTGCATAACCACCTTTAGCGAATGCCTCCACAGTTTCATCAAAAGATGAATAATCTTGTGGATTAGTAGCATCGGCTCGTTTTCCGTTAAGCTGATATGGTATTTTGTCGGGCTTGGTCTTACCCGGTTTCATTACAAGCTTCCACAGACAGAACCTGCCATGGTCTTTCATGAACTTGGGTATCGTGGAGTAATCGAAAACCTCCACATTCAGTTTTTCGTTTTTCTTATCCATACATCTGTATGACCTCCTTCCTAAGGACAACCCTCTGTATCGTCCTTACACTTTCCCACTGGAGAAAGCTTTACAGTTTGAGCGGATACATTTGAAAGAATTTCTGTCCTTCCTAACTGTTAGCCTTGAAAGAGGCATCAAAAGGACATTTTTGAGAAAAAAATAAAAAAAGTCCATCTGCAAAAGTTACAGATGGACTGGAGGGGTAGAAAAATTCATAATTTTGTGGTATAATAACGCTATATTTTTGAGATAATTCCGGGAAGGAGATGCAATATGGGATTTCCAGAAGAAATTAAAAGAATCAGACAGAGATGTTTTTTAACACAGCAGGACTTTGCCAAAGAAGTACAGGTGGCATTTTCTACTGTTAATAGATGGGAAGGCGGTAAAGCAAAGCCTAACCTTATTGCAATGAAAAATATAAAGGAGTTCTGCCTTAAGAATGATGTTGACTATACAGGCGTTGAAGAGGCATGGCTTGATTTTAAGGTGGAGGGAAAATCGAAATGATTAATATAAGAAAACTTGAATCAGAATTATGGGAATCTGCTGATTTATTGCGTGCAGGTTCAAAGCTTACATCAAACCAATATTGTATGCCGGTGCTTGGACTTATTTTCCTACGCTACGCATATAGCAGATACAAGATGGTTGAAGCAGAAATCTTAAAAGGACGTCCATCTCGTGGTGGCAGAGTAATGCCTGTTGAAGCAAGCGACTTCGCAGCTAAAAGTGCGTTATATCTTCCTAAGGAGGCACAGTATGATTACTTGCTAAATCTTCCTGAAGATATTTCTGTTGCCGGACTTGTTAATAAAGACGGTCACAACATGAACAGTTTAGGAGAAGTTGTCAACAATGCTATGCAGCTCATTGAGGATCAGAGCGAACAGCTAGTTGGTGTACTGCCTAAAAGCTATACTGATTTCTCGGATGAGATTTTATCAGAGCTTCTTCGTATATTTAATAACTCTGCTCTTGATGAAGTTGGCGGAGATATCATTGGAAGAATCTATGAGTACTTCTTAAATAAATTTGCAAAGAACATCGCATCAGACGATGGTGTTTTCTTTACACCTAAGTCTCTTGTAAAGATGATTGTTAATATTATCGAACCTACAAGTGGTGTCTTACTTGACCCAGCTTGTGGTTCTGGCGGTATGTTCATTCAGTCCGGAGATTTTGTAAATGCTGCAGGAATGAATGCTAACAGCACTATGACTTTCTATGGTCAGGAAAAGGTTGAATATAATGCTCAGCTTTGTCTTATGAACATGGCAGTTCATGGACTTACAGGTGTTATCAAATCCGGTGATGAAGCTAACAGCTTCTATCATGATGCTCACAATCTTGATGGTTGCTGTGACTATGTAATGGCAAATCCGCCTTTCAATGTAGATAAAGTAAAAGCTGAATCATGTGAAAGTGCTAAACGTTTACCTTTTGGTATGCCAAGTATCAATAAGAATAAAGAAGTTGGTAATGGTAACTACTTATGGATTTCATATTTCTATAGTTACCTTAATGAAACTGGACGTGCTGGCTTTGTTATGGCTTCTTCTGCCACAGATAGCCAAGGTAAGGATAAAGACATCAGAGAAGGTCTTGTAAAAACAGGTCATGTAGATGCGATGATTAGTGTTGGTAATAACTTCTTCTATACTAAATCATTGCCTTGTTCTCTTTGGTTCTTTGATAAGGGAAAGTCTGATGCTATCAAGGATAAGGTTCTTTTCATTGATGCAAGAAATTACTATACAGTAGTTGACCGTACTCTTAACGAATGGTCTGACTGGCAGCTTAAAAATATGAATGCCATAGTATGGCTTTATCGTGGAGAGGTTGATAAATACACTGCTCTTCTTGATGAGTATCGTACTGCTCTTGGTTGTGATAAGCCTTTCGCAGAACAGGTACATGAACTTTCTGAAAAAGCAAAAGCACTTCGTTCTGAAGCAAAGAAAGCAGTTGAATCAGCAGAAAAACGTGAAAAGAAAAAGACTCAGGAAGCTTATGATATTAAGCTTGCAGAACTTACTGAAATTCTCACAGTAGCAAAGGAAGCAAACTGGCTTTATGAAAAATTCGGTGATGGTTTATATACAGACGTTCTCGGTCTTTGCAAGGTTGCAACTATTTCTGAAATTGAGGAAAAAGGTTGGTCTCTTACTCCGGGTGCATACGTGGGTGTTGCTCCTATCGAAGATGATGGTGTAGATTTTGAAGAGCGTATGTCAGAGATCCATCGCGAGCTTTTATCGTTGCAGGCAGAATCTGATGACTTGATGGATACCATCTCACAGAATATGAAGGAGATGGGATTATGATTACAAAAAAACTTCAAGATATCACGCTTAATATTACCGATGGGAAACACGGGGATTGTGAAAACGAAAATAATTCAGGATTTTATTTTATTAGCTGTAAAGATGTTCACGATGGAACAATACATTACGATGGGGCTCGACAAATAACAGAAAAAGATTTCATTGAAGCTCACCGCCGTACAATGCTTGAGCCAAATGATATTCTGGTGACTAATAGCGGTACAATAGGTCGTATGGCATTAGTTAAAGAAAACGATTATACCTATAGAACCACTTTTCAAAAAAGCGTTGCCATTGTGAAACCTGATCAGGAGGTTATTCGTCCTGCGTATTTATATTACTGCCTCCTGAATTGTGTTAATCAATTTGTGAATCAGTCAAATGGATCCGCTCAAAAAAATTTGTTACTAGGAACAATGAGAAATTTTGCCATTGAATATGAAGAAGATTTCTCAAAACAAGATAAGATTATAGATGTGCTACAATCATACGATAAAATTATCGAGAACCACCAAAAACAAATCAAGCTTCTTGAGGAAGCTGCACAGCGTCTGTACAAGGAATGGTTTGTGGATCTACATTTTCCGGGATATGAAGATGTGAAGATAGTTGATGGTGTGCCGGAGGGATGGCTATATAAAAGAGTTGAAGAATTTGGCGATGTTATAACTGGAAAAACTCCGTCTACATCAAAAACCGAATATTACGGAGGAAACATTCCATTTGTTACAATTCCTGATATGCATGGAAATGTATTTCCATTGATAACAGAAAAAACACTAACTAAAGCAGGTGCTGAAACACAGAAGAATAAGTACTTGCCTGCAAATGCAGTTATAGTATCTTGCATTGCAACTGTAGGTCTAGTAAATATAGCCATTGAGCCTTGCCAAACCAATCAGCAGATTAATTCTGTCATTTTATATGATGATAATGATCTGTATTTCTTCTATGAGTCCATGAAAAGAATCAAAGCGTTACTTGATGGTGTAGGTAGCAATGGTGCAACGATGACGAATGTAAATAAAACTAAATTCAGCAATATAAAAGTTCTGTATCCTACAGAAGATTTGGTAATGAAATACAATGAATTTTGCAAACCAATTTTTGATAAGATATTAGCATTATCAAAAGCAATGCTTATATCTGGACAAGCACGTGACCGTTTATTACCTAAGTTGATGAGCGGAGAAATTGAGGTGTAGGTATGGCTAGAATCAATGTTGAAGACCAAAAGAAAGGAATCCTTGATTTGAATGGCATACCACCTTTTGAAGAAGAAATGACTTTTTATTACGATGAGAGTGGTAACTGCAGAAAATTTTCTCTTACAGATGCAGGATTCAATAATACAGATGCTCTGAAGGGAGATTTTGTGTTAGCTGGTGTTGCACATGAGGGTAGATCTTTTGACATTGATGTTCCCTCATTATACGCAGCACTAGACTATAAGGAGGGTCAAAAGGAATTAAAGTTCAAACATCTATATCATAATTCAAGAGATTTCCAATCTTTCATAGGCAATAAAAGAGCCACAGGATTTTTGGAATGGTTAAGCAAAAGTGGTTTGTATATTCATTACAGTGCATTAAACAACCTTTATTATTCACTGGTTGATATTGTGGATTCTCTATGGGAAACACATCCTCAGTGCATTATGTATATGTGGGATATCAAAGGTGCTTTGTATGATTTTGTGATTGAGCATCAAGACGAAGTAATCGATATTTTCATAAGACATACATATCCAGATGTTCAAGACGCATCTGCGTTTTGTGATGAACTGTGTTCTTTGATATGGAAATATAATGATGACAGCGAATATGATCCCGGTTTCTTTTTAGAACTGTTAAGACAAATGCTAAAGACTGCCGGAAAGCTTGATAAGATTATTTTCAATCAACTACCCCGGTGCAAGCACTCAAGCACTGTGAGCGGCTCCTACGTCGCCTCTCACAGCACTTGACTTTTTCGCTCGCCTTGCTCCCTCAAAA
>CATJCJ010000164.1 GCA_949738935.1 uncultured Eubacteriales bacterium
AAATGAAAATTTATAATTTTTTTAAGATATAAAAAGTAATTATTGTTAGGAAAATTTTGATTAAATTAATTTAAATTATTGAATCAGAGATTCCCTATAGATAGGAGAGATTAGATGAAAAAGAAAAGATTTGTTAAAATTGGAATTTCATTTGCGATTGTTACTATTGTTCTGGTTGGAGGATTTTTTGCTTATAAATATTTTTCAGGAGATAGGCTTGAAGCGCCTCCTATTGATATGAATTCAGGTATTTCGGTGGTTGAGATAGGCGAAATTAAAGAATCTATTACCGCTTCAGGTGTTGCGGCTCTTGCTGATGAGTTTGAGATTTACGCTGAAGGTGAAAGTAATATTGTTGAAGAATTTCTTGTTGAGGAAGGCGATAATGTTACAGAGGGTCAACTGCTTGTAAATTATGATGTTGATGATAAAAAAGAGGAATATGAGAATAAAATAAAAGAACTTGAGATTAATCTTAAAAATGAGCAAATGAGTTTGCGAAGTATAGGTCTTCCTTTGAGTGACACGGAAAAAAAAGAGCTTGAGAGTAATATAGCTCAAGCTGAAAAAACAGTTTATGATTCAAAACTTAAAATTGGGACATATACAGATAGTATGAACAAGCAACAAACAGTTATTAATACAGCTAAAAGAAGTATTGATAATGCACAAGTTGATATTGATAATGCTAAAAGAGATATTGATAACGCACAGATTGATATTGATAATGCGCAAGTTGATATTAATAACGCACAGGTTGATATTGATAATGCGCAAGTTGATATTGACAACGCTAAGAAAAATATTGATACAGCTCAGAGAAAAGTTAATAACGCTCAAAGCGATTATCAGAAAGCTCAAAAAACTGTTAGTGATAATAAAGAGCTTCTTTCCGCGGGAGCGATTACTCAACAGGAATATGATAATTCTGTTGATGAGGCCAATAAAGCCTCTGATACATATAATGATGCCGTTTTGGAATATGATAATTCTGTCCAGGCACATGAAAAAGCTAAACAATCATATGATAAAGCCGTTCAAGCACACGAAAAAACAAAACAGGCATATAATAAAGCTGTTCAGGCATATGACGATAAAGTTCAGGCACATGAAAAAACAAAGCAAGCGTATGATGACGCTGTTGTGGTATTTAATGAGGCTCAGACAGAGCTTAAAACTATAGAAAAAAATAAAACTTCCGATGAATATACTCTCAAAAATGCTCAGCTTGGCTTAAATCTAGCTCAAGCTAAATTGAAAAACGCTGATAATCCCATGTCGGATGAGGAAACTCAAATCAAGTATGAGCAGCAGCAAAATCAAATTACTCTTACTCAAAACTCATTAAATGAATATAAGAAAAAACTTTCTGAACTTGTTTATTCCACATCCAGTTTAGTTAGTGGTCTCGTTACGGAGATTTGTGTTGACGAGGGAACTTATACCGAGGAAAATACAGTTATGCTAAAAATAGCTAACTTTAATAAACTTATTGTTCAGGCTTCTATTGCTGAGTATGATGCTCCAAACGTTAAGCTTGGCCAAAATGTTATTATGACTACAGATGGTATTGAGGGAAAAACTTATACAGGAAAAGTTATTAAAATTAATCCGAGCGCTAACGCTGAAACTACAAATATGGGTTCTGAGACGGTTGTTCCTATTGAAATTTCGGTTGATAATCCTGATGGGGTCTTAAAACCGGGTTATAATCTTGATTTGGAAATTATCACGGTTGATAAAAGTGATGTTTTGGTTGTTCCCACCGCGGCTTTGATTAATGATACTGAAAATAATAGTTATTATGCGTTTATTGTTGATTCTGAGCAAAAAATAAAAAAAACAGTTGTAAATGTTGGTATTTATGGTGAAACTTCCACAGAAATTATAGATGGTCTTTCTGAGGGGGATAAAGTCATTTCAACAGCTTCCGCTGAAATGAAAGATGGTATGATGATTATGGATGCTATGACTATTTCAAACGGAGTTTCCTCAAAGAAAAAAGAAAATGATGAAAACGAACAAGGCGGAATGATGTTTGGAGGCGGAATGGGAGGCGGTCCCGGAGGCGGAATGGGAGGCGGTCCTGGCGGAAGATAATTTAATAATTTTAAAGGGGTGAGTTTTGTGAGTAAAGTGATGATACAAATTGAAAATTTGAAAAAATACTATACTCAGGGTACACTTCAGGTTAAGGCGTTGGATGGAGTCTCGTTGAGTGTTGAGGAGGGTGAGTTTGTTTCAATTATGGGTTCATCAGGTTCAGGAAAATCAACGATGATGAATGTCTTGGGATGTCTTGATAAGCCTACGGATGGAGTTTTTTTCCTTGATGGTATAGATGTTGCAGAACTTAAAGATTCCGGTCTCGCTGAGATAAGAAATAAAAAAATTGGATTTGTTTTTCAGACATTCAATCTTTTACCTAAACTTTCCGCTATAGAAAATGTTGAATTACCTATGGCATATATGGGAGTTCCTCTTAGAGAAAGACATTATAGAGCTTCGGAAGCTCTTGAAAAAGTTGGACTTGGTGAAAGAATGAGGCATAAACCTAATGAACTTTCAGGAGGACAACGACAAAGGGTTGCCATTGCCAGAGCTTTAGTTAATGAGCCAAGTATTTTGTTGGCTGACGAACCTACAGGTAATCTTGACAGTAAATCGACTTTTGAGATTATAGATATATTTCAGAAATTAAATGATGAGGGCGCCACAATTGTTATGGTTACGCATGAGCCAGACGTCGCTCAATATACAAAAAGAATTGTTACATTTAAAGATGGAAAGGCGATTTCTGACGAAGTGGTTAAAAATAGGGTTTTTGCTGAGGAGGAAATGAAATGAGTATTTTTGAAAATATTAAATCCGCTTTTAAAAATGTTTTTTCCAATAAGATGAGAACATTTCTTACCACTCTTGGTATTATTATTGGTATTGCCGCCGTTATCGCGATTACATCTGTTGGAAATGGAAGTCAGGCCCAGATTACAGAGCAGTTTGATAGTTTGGGCGTTGGTAGAATTACTGTAAGTTTGAGAAGTAACAGTCCAAGAAATATGGTTAGCGCTGATGCTTTGAACTATGATGATTATGAAAAACTTAAAGAAATGAGAGGTATAAAATCAATCTCACCTATTTACAGCGGAAATAACGCTTCGGTTAAACTTCTTAATCCCAAAGAAACAAATAACGCCTCAATTACAGGGGTTACTCCTGATTATCAAAGTATTATGTCTCCAACTATGCTATATGGAAGATATATAAATGATTCAGACGTTGAAAATAAAAGTAAAGTTGCTGTTATTAATGATACTACGGCGAAGAAGATTTTTGGGTATTGTAACGAGACTCTTATCGGAAAGAAAATATCAATAAAAACTTGGCAGGGCAGTTTTAAATATATCGTTATTGGCGTTTCTAAAAACAATGATTCTAAAACAGAAAGTCTTTATGAAAATGAATATCCTGAAAGAATAATTGTTCCAATTACTTCCGCTTTTAGGTTGTTTAACAGAAAAACTTTATCTAGTATAACGCTTGTGGCTGAGAATCCAGATAATTCTGATGCGTTATGTTCAGAAATTACGAATAAGCTTAGTGAAATTCATAAAAATAGTGACAAATATACGGCAAAAAGTGCTGCTGAACAGATGGATGCCATGAATGAGGTTACGGGAACGGTTACTATGCTTATTAGTGGGGTCGCGGCAATTTCTCTTATTGTGGGAGGTATTGGTGTTATGAATATTATGCTTGTGACTGTTACTGAGAGGACAAGAGAAATAGGAATTAGAAAGTCTATCGGGGCGAAAAACAAAGATATTATGCTTCAGTTTGTTGTTGAGGCTGTTATTCTTACAGGAATTGGGGGCATTCTTGGTGTTTTATTTGGATGGATTTTTGGTATGATTGCCGGAAATTTAATGGGAGTGTCGAGTGTTGTTTCTGTTAATTCTGTTTTGATGGCTGTTTTTATATCTACGGCTATTGGAATTGTTTTTGGAGTTTATCCGGCTAGAAAGGCCGCGTTGCTTGACCCTATTGAGGCTTTAAGATATGAGTAAAGGAATGGTGATTATATGAGTGTGGATAAAGTTTTAATTGTTGAGGATGAGGTTAAACTTGCTCGTTTTGTTGAGCTTGAGTTAAAACACGAAGGATATGAGGTTTTTGTTGCTAATGATGGAAGAGATGGTTTGGATAAATTTTATGATGAAAAACCTGATATTGTGCTTCTTGATTTAATGCTTCCTGAACTTAGCGGAATTGAGGTTTGCAGAAGAATAAGAAAAAATTCTAATGTTCCGATTATTATGCTTACGGCGAAAGGGGAAACTATAGATAAAGTTCTTGGACTTGATAGCGGAGCTGATGATTATATTACAAAACCTTTTGCTATTGAGGAAGTTTTGGCTAGAATGAGAGTGGCTCTCAAAAGGATTAAAACTTTTTCTCAAAATACAAACTCAGTTTTACAGCTTAAAAATTTAACTATTGACTCTGCTAAAAGAGTTGTTAAGGTTGACAATGATGAGATTGAGTTGACTAAAAGAGAATTTGAGTTGCTTTATTATCTTGTTAAAAATAAAAACATAGTTATTACAAGAGACCAAATTTTAAATAATGTATGGGGTTATGATTATATAGGTGAAACTAATGTTGTTGATGTTTATATTAGATATATAAGAACAAAAATTGATGATAAATATAACACAAAGTATATACACACTATAAGGGGTGTTGGTTATTTTGCGAAAGATGATGAGTAAACTGAATAAATTAAAAAAAGGTGGTAATTTATCTATAGGTAATAAAATAACACTGCTTTATGCTATGGTATTTTCAATTACTTTTATATTGCTCACTATTTTTATAATGCTTAATATGTGGTATTACTATGAGGACGTCTCAAAAAATGAACTCTCGGAAACTTTGGAAAAAGTAACTGAGTATATAAAATCAGGAAAATCTGTTGATGATGATGAAATTTCAAAACTTAACCCTAATAAAAATGTTGAGATACGTATATTTGTTTCATCGGAGGGTGATAAATTTAATATTTTAAGTGAACCTCGAGTGAATTTTCCTCCGCCTGACCCAGCTAAAGAAAATTTTGAGTATAAGGAGGGAATGAAAGCTAAATTTGAAACAAAAACTTTTCGTGGTATTCCATATATGTCAAGAAGAAGTAAAATTGAGTATAAAGGAAAACAGTATTTTATTGATGTTTTTAGAACAAATGAAAGTGAGAGGGCTGTTTTAAGGGGTTTTGGTGTTGTGTTTATAATAGCTAATATTTTAGGAATTATAGCTTCTTTTGGAATTGGAAGATTTATTAGCGGAAAAATACTTAATCCAGTTTCTGAGATTACAAAAGCCGCTGAAAGTATTAGTATTAATGATTTGAGTCAACGTATTAATGTTCCTGACTCAAAAGATGAAATATCCAAACTTGCTTTAACTTTTAATGATATGATTGCTAGACTTGAAAGCTCATTTAATAAACAAAAAGAATTTATATCAAACGCTTCACATGAGTTGAAAACACCTATTTCTGTTATACAAGGATATGCTAATCTTATTGATAGATGGGGAAAAAGTGACCCTGAGATTTTGCAGGAGTCGATAGACTCAATTAAAGATGAAACTGAATATATGTCAAATCTTGTTAAAAAACTTTTGTTTCTAGCTAAGAATGAACAAAACCAAATTAGTGAGAAAAAAGAAAAATTGTGTCTGAAGTTATAAAAGAGATTTCTGTTTTGGAAGTTAATGGTGATTTTTCTATTATTGAAAATGATATTGTTGAGATAGTTGGAGACTTTAATCTTATTAAACAATTGTTATGGATTTTTTTTGAAAATGCTATTAAATATTCTGATAAAGATTTTGTTAAAATTATTGCTGAGATTTTTTTTGAAAACAATTTTGTTGTTTTAAAGATTTCCGACAATGGTATAGGGATTGCAGAGAATGATATTCCTCATATTTTTGACAGGTTTTTTAGAGTCGATAAATCTCATAACAGTAATATATCAGGTAATGGACTTGGACTTTCTATCGCTGAAACTATTGTAAAACAGCATAATGGAAAAATTAATGTGATTAGTGAAGTTGGTAAGGGGACTGAATTTACGATTAGATTTCCGAAAGTTTAAGGAGGTTTTGATAAATTTAAATATATTTTTATTTATGGCAATTCTCAGAACCCTTAGTGTGAGTTAACTAAAAAGTCCATTAATATATAGGTTTTTTTGAAATTTAAATGTTTGTTTTTTTATTGATTTGCTATAATTGTTAGAATTAGTTTAAGAATTGGTGGTGTAATATGAAATTTATAAAGTTTTTTTTGTTTATAATATTGATTAGCTCTTTTAATACAGTTGTTTTTTGTGAGAAAAAAGTGGAAATTGATGACAAGACCAAAGATTTAGAAATTGAAAATGTTTCATACCTTACTGTTGACAAAGCTCTTGAAATTGCTCTAAAATATAATAGGGAAGTTTTAAATTCAAATGAGGAATTTCCTTTTTTACAAAATGATTATGAGGAAGCAAATAAATCTTTGGCTTTAAATCCTGATACATATCACTCTATTAAAGTAGAAATCGCCGAAATTAAAAATATTCTTGATAATTATGATGAAAATATTCACAAAATAAAAGATATTTTGAAATATGATATTACAAAACTTTTTGTGGATATTATTAAAAGTAAAAGGGAAATTGAACTCGAAGAAAAAAGCGTTTATATTACCAAACAAGAACTAGATTTTTCTAAACTTAAATTTCAAAAGGGTCTTTTAAGTGAGGCTGACTTCCAAAGTGAAAATACAGAATATGTAAAAAAATATAATGATTTGAAAAATAAAAAAATAGATTTTGACAATTTATTTATTGATGTAAATAAAATTTTAGGCATTGATTTGAAAAATCAATATTCTGTTGCTGTTGATTTAGAGTATGAAAAAGTTGGTAATATTGATATTAAGAAAAAGATTCAAGAAAGTATTGAAAATAATCTTAACTTAAAAAAACAAAAACAAAGTCTTGATATTGCGGAATATGAGTATTTAACTTATAATATTTATACAGATTATTCCACAAAAATATCTAAAGAAAATGATATTTCTAATAAAGAAAGAGATATTGTAGAAACCGAGAGAGATATGGAAGAATCTTTAAGTAAGTTATATAAAGATATTTTAAATAGAGAGATAATAAATGATAAATATGAAGAAGAACTTATTAATAATGAAAAAGAACTTG
>CATJCJ010000165.1 GCA_949738935.1 uncultured Eubacteriales bacterium
TATTATTAAAAATCCTATACCTATTGAGGAAATTTTTAAGGATATTTATGACTTGGTTGGTGTTAATATAGAAGAATTTTGGCAAAGTGATGAACCTTATATTAACAGTGATTTTGAGGAATTTACGGATATGATTTTATCAAGCGCTTTTTTTCTGAAAATTATGCTTGATAGGTGGTTTCTAATTCCTTTTGGTGATTACTTGAAACTTCTTATGCCAATTTATACTTTTCCTTATGATTTTTCACAAAAAATGAATGAGCTTATTGATGAGTATTCTATGGGTAGAATCTCTGATTTTTCTTCCGCTTTGTATTATCCTTGCTCAAGATATTATATTACTCCTGTAGCTTATGATTATTTTAATATTAAAAGAGGCTGCTATGATGAATATAAGGAAGTATTTGATAGAATTCCCATGAATATTGTTATTGACACAATTACCGCCGGAGTAAAAGATCAAAAAACGATAAAAGTTGAGAGCGAGTTTGAGGAATCTTCGTATATATATGAAATGAAAGTTCGTTTTAAAGACCAAAAAGATTTTTGGAAAGTTCTGGAGGTTGATTCAACTGATAATTTGAATTTGTTTCATATGGAAATATGTAAAATCATGAACCTTTATCCTTTTGGAGATTATAGTTTTTTTACTGATACAAATATGACTCCTTTTTCTGAGTATACACCGAAAAGCAAAGAGAAAAGGTATAACAAAAAAACAGAAAACACAAAGCTTTTAGATTTGCGGCTTGAGGTTAAACAAAAATTTATTTATCGTCATTCTATGGCTCAAGATATTTTGTTTTTTGAAACTTCCGGAAATGTTATTATTGAAATTGAGTTTTTGAAAATTAAAACAAAGAGAAAAAATGACAAATATCCCAAAGTTACAAGAACTAGTAATTTGGCAAAGTATGTTGAGGATAAATTTGAGTTTTAATAACTGGACTTCTTTTCAAAATTTACAATAATTCCATAATTTCAAAATAAGTCTGCTATAAAATTTAATTTGTTATTGACTCTCCCCTTAGAGCAAGGTTTATAATTGTTTTAAGAATTCTTTAGAGCAATATTGCGTGACTGTAATTTTGAAATCTATTAAATTTACAGTTTTTTGTGTTAAATATTCGGAGGCAAAAATGATAAGTATAGGTCAATTTTCAAAAATATGCGCTGTTAGCGTTAAAACTCTTAGGTATTATGATAAAATTAAATTACTTAAGCCAGTTATGGTTGACAGATGGACAGGATACAGATATTATGAAGAAACCCAAATTAAAATTATGCTTAATATATCAAGACTTAAAAGATATGGTTTCTCTCTTTCCGAAATTAAATCATTTTTGGATTCCGGTGATGACGGAGCGCTCCTCTCAATGCTAAATTTAAGAGTTGGTGAGATTACCGCTGAAATTAGACACAAAGAGATGTTATTAAAGGAACTTAGCGGTATTATAAGGAATTTTGAAAGGACTGGTGAAATTATGAATTATCAAAGTAATTATAAAATTTCTGTTGTTGAAAGTGAGAAAGTTTTTATTATGAGTTCCAGACAGAGAATGTCTGTTGAGGATTTTGGAAAATATTATGGTTTACTTTTTGAAAGGTCCGCTAAAGAAAAAGTTAAGCCAACAGGTATTGTTCTTGCTGTTTATCATGATGAGGAATGGAATGAAAAGGACAGTGATATTGAGGTTGGTATCGGAATTGAAGAACAAAGTAAAGCTGATAGATTTGTTGGCGGATGTTTTTGCGCGTCTACCGTTCATAAGGGAAGTTACGCTAATTTGCCTGAAGCGTATGCTACTGTTTTAAGGTGGATAAATGAGAATGAGTATGAAATTGCTGGTCCTCCATATGAGATTTATAGAAATTCCGGTATGGATGGAATTCCTGTTGAGGAATGGAAAACAGATATTTATTTTCCTATTTTGAAAAAATAAATATTGTTTAATGGTAAAATAGACTGTTCGATAACCTTTGCGATATCGTTTGGCAGACATTTTTTCTCTATACTTTGTATAATTTTTTTGAATAGGTTTTTAGATATGCTCTAACAAAAAAATTTCTTGTCAATTATAATCGCTTATGTTATCGAATAGGTCTAAGAACCTGTCTAAAATCTAAAAAAAGCCTGTCTAAAAACAAAACAATTTATTAAACAGGTCTAATGATAAACTTTTTAGGAAAGCGGAGTTTTCCATTATAAAGTTTAGTATTAAGCTTTTTTTAAGGGCTTGCGGGTATTGGCAGAGCCTATGGTTTTTTGTTTATCCTTTTGTTGCTTTGCTATAATTTATTAATGATAAAATTTTTTTGAGAAAAGTAAGTTTTTCGTTATAAAGTTTTTGACAATATTTTTATATTATGTCAAAACCTCTTATCATATACTCTGGCAAATATTCAGAAAGTTTGTATAAATATTTTGACAGTATTAATGAGTTTGTGATATATTATATTATAGGAATATGATATAAAAATAAAATCTGTTGGAAACACTGATTTTATATTTTGGAGGTGTGTTTTTTGAACTTTTTTAATAAATTAAAACAAGTTTTTAAAGGAAGGGCTGATGCTGAGGAAAATACCGCTGAAAGTGTAATTGAGGAAAATAAAAGTTCTTTGGATGAAAATATAGTGTATCCTGAGAATATTGAAAGTGAAGAAGATATTGCTGAGAAAAAAATTGATCCGGACGCTTTATATGTTCCTGATTTAGGAAAAACTGACAATAATGATAATATTAATGAAAATCTTAATCTGCTTAACGCTGGAGATGAAAATGTTGCAAAAGAAACTGAAAGTCAATCAGAAAACTCATCTGAACCTAATTATGATGCTGAAATTGAAAAGCTATTAAAACAGGATGCTGAAATTGAGCTTGAAGATGTTGATTATGAATATATAAATGATATTTCGGTTTATGATACGTTAAGAAATGAAAAAGACGAAGTTATCAAAGAAATAAATGAGGAGCTTCAAAGTGAGAATAGTTCGGACAATGAGAATAACATTGATAATGGAATAAATAAAATGTATATTATTCTTATCGCTGTTATAGGGGTTCTTATAATCGCTGTTATCGCTTTTATAATTATTGTGGCTTCCGCAAAGCCAACCAAAAAAGTAAGTAATGGCTCAAAGTCTGCTGTTATTGATTTTAACAAATATAAATCAAATAATGCTAATTACATATATTTATCACAAAAAAAAGATTTTGACGAGCAAAAATTTGAGCTTTCTAAAATGCTTGTTGACTCAAAGGCTACTTTATTTTATTTTAATAATAAATTCGATATTCAAAAATATAATATTATTTTAAGTGATGATAAAGGCGTTGTTTATGGTATGGATTTATCTTTTATTCAAAATATGGCTTCTTCTGATGAGGATGAGGAAAAGTCAACAATTTTGAGGTTTGAGCCGCTTAATATTAACGCAAGAAGCATTAATCTTTCTCTCTATAATGTTGAATCAGGAAAGGGAATAGAATTTAAATTTGATTTTAATGGAAATATTGAGGAAACTCCTGTTAAATATATTTTTGATAAAGAAATTTCCTCTAAGAATTCGGACGTTAAGATAAATATTGACAATATGGTATTTTCAAGCGCAGGTTCTTCTGTTAATTATACAATTCAATCTGCCGGAAAAGGTTTTTCAATTGTTCAGGAAAAGGGAAAAAATGGAAGTATTATCAATCTGGAAGAAAATGCCTCAGCTGTTAAAAAACTTAAAAAATATCCGTCTATGTATACTTTTAACAGTGGAAATATTATTCTTGGAAGAATGGATTTTGACAGTATTGAAAATTTGAACAGTAAGATTTATTTAACTTTTAGCAATATTTTTAAAAGTTATGCTGTTAATAGGGATATTTCAGCAAATAATTTGTCTTCTGAAAAGAAACCTCTTCCTATTAGTGTGGGAAATTACAATGTTATTATTGAGGGTGTAAATTTTCAGAATAACGGTGTTATTCTTGTTTTTCATGGAGAAAACAAAAATGTAAAATTTGACTCTAAAAAACCTAACGCAAACAGAGTTGAAGTTAGGCTTGACGCTGAAATTGTTTCAACAAATTCTTCGGGTATGGAAATTATTTTGAACGGAAGTTGTCGTTCCGCGGCTTATGGTACAGATATGGTATTTCCAATAAGTAAAAGTAACAGAGATTTATTCTATAATCTTGGTGTTAATAATATAACTATAAGAATTAAGTCAGTTCTTATCAAGACAGAAGACTTGAAATTTGAGTATGATTTAAGCAAAGGTGAAGTAGCAAATAACCAGGAAAAAGAAAAGGCTTCTAGTGACGTTATTGACGCTTTTAAGGGAAGGCTTGCTTATAAATCCGGTGAAAAAAGTATAGAAGCAGTTATGGGATTTGATGAGCGTCTTGTTAAAAGCGGTGATGTTTTATCTGAGTATGCTCCTATGAAAACTGTTGAGAGAGCTCAGTATTCAGCTCAGATTATAAGTTCATCTTTACTGAAGGATAAATTTTATGCTGTTGTACAAGATGTTTGGAAAGCTCCTATTGGAATTGATGAGGAAACTTATTTTTCCAGAACGCATAAAATTGTAGCTCAAAAAGGAGAGTATTCTTGGAAAATAATAGAGGATAATATTATAAAATAATTATGGAGGTGCTTTTATGTCAGTTAATTTGAAAGGCAGACATTTGCTTACTTTGAAAGATTACTCAAAAGAGGAAATAATATATATTATTGATTTGGCGGCAGATTTGAAAAATAAAAAGAAAAAAGGAATTTTTGAAAAAAATATGCTTAATAAAAATATAGCTCTTATTTTTGAGAAACCATCAACAAGAACAAGATGTTCTTTTACTGTCGCTTGTATTGATGAGGGGGCTCATCCTGAATATCTTGGAAAAGATGATATTCAGCTGGGACATAAAGAATCTGTTGAGGATACGGCGAGAGTTTTGGGAAGAATGTTTGACGGAATAGAATTTAGGGGGTTTTCTCAGGAGGTTGTTGAAAAGCTTGCTAAATATAGTGGTATTCCTGTTTGGAACGGACTTACGGATGAAGACCATCCAACGCAGGTTCTTGCGGATTTTTTGACAGTAAGAGAACATTTTGGAAAACTTGAGAGGATTAAGTTTGTTTATATTGGAGATGGAAGAAATAATATGTCAAACGCATTGATGATTGGTTCTTCTAAGGTTGGCATTAATTTTGTTGTGGCTTCTCCAAAAGAATTGTGGCCAGAAAAGAAACTTGTTGATGAATGTGAGAGATTTACTAAAATCAGTGGGGGAAGTATTATTGTTACAGATAATATTCAAGAGGCTGTTAAAGACGCAGATGTTATCTATACAGATGTTTGGTGTTCTATGGGAGAAGAAGATAAATCTGCCGAGAGAATAAAGTTATTATCGCCTTATCAGGTTAATTCTGATGTTATGAGAATGACAGGTAAAGAAAGCACTATATTTATGCATTGTCTTCCGGCTATTAAAGAAAAAGAAGTCACAGAAGAAGTTTTTGAGGGAAATCAATCAGTTGTGTTTGATGAAGCTGAAAATCGTATGCATACGATTAAGGCTGTTATGGTTGGAAGTATACGAGGATAGTCAAGACCACCCTTCAAAAGGGTGGCTTGAGGAAAGAGCCTTTAAAAAAATTTGTGTATTCAGTATAAAAAAAATCCTTCTTGATAATAATGCAAATGAAGATAAGTGTAAAAATTTGCAAAAAACAAGGA
>CATJCJ010000166.1 GCA_949738935.1 uncultured Eubacteriales bacterium
GGAGGAAAATGCCAGACAGGGTGTTGACCTGCAGTTGTCCGGACATACGCATGCGGGGCAGCTCATTCCCATTGGTTATATTAATGCACTGACAGGAGCCTTGAACTATGGAGAGTACGAGAGAGGGGGCTGTAAAGTAATTGTATCATCTGGTATGGCGGGATGGGGATTTCCGTTTCGGACGCAGGAAAAATGTGAATATGTCGTTATTTATCTAAAAAGGAATTGATTTATTGGGACAGCCCTAATGAATTTATATATTTTAATAAAAGCGAGGGGATTTACTGCCGTAAAATGGAGTATGGTATTTCACTGTGTATATGGTGCATACAGTTAAAAAAGATGGGTATATGGAACAGTATACACAAACGATAGGAAAAAATGTGTATACAGTAAAAGGGAAGATTGGATAGCTGGTAGTGAGGAAAAAAACTCATTATCAGTTTTCTTATTGTACCCTTGTTTGGAAGGAAATTATGGAATTATATTGAATGGCATGTTATAATGTTTATGTGGTTTAGAACAGCGAATCGAGACTTGGCAAGGAGATATGTAATGTTTGGAACTGTTATCATGGATGCATATAGGAAAGAAGAAGCATGGGAAATGGCAAAGGCAATTGATGATTTATGTTCGCCGACAGATAACTATGGCTGGGCTTCGGCAGGAATTTATTGTTTTTGGGATTATTATGCGGAAGCGGTTCTCTATATTGGGTTGGCGGGTAGCATAATGGGATTTTACCGATTAATGAGGGATCGAAGCAAAAACAAATTGAAGACTACTTTTCAAGAAATGAACGCTTGGGTTATACTATATTTGTACAGTCGCCTTTATCTCAACCATTAGTTCATAGAAATAGAGAGATGTATGAGAAATTTGCAAAACAGCAGAATTCTCCAATAGAGGATATGTTAAGTGATCAAGGACGGGATGATATAAAGAGAGTAGAGGGCATATTAATTGAATCATTCCGAAGAAAGTATGGACATTTTCCACCTTGGAATAGTATAGGTGGTTCTACGGCGGGGCAAACAAAGGTGATGGAAAATAATATTAATATTGTAAAAAGTTTTTGTCAACCAGATGATTATGCAATAAATCCTATAGTATCACGTTCTACGATTCAAGAATTGTCTAAGAACCCAGAATGGGAATGGTACGAAAATTATTTGCATGCTGTAAGAATGAATTTGCTTATATTAGGAATGGAATATGACAAAGCATTAGAGTTTGTAAATAAGAATGATACACTTGGTACTTATGAACGGATGAAGAAAAGCGGATATTTAAGAAAACGATTGATAGTTTAGATTTTCTGTCAAACTGGAGAATCTTATTTCAGTTTAAGATAAATTTCTGCTTGTCAAGGAGTTATATATAAGAACAGTTGAAATTATTGAGTTGATAATGGAAAAATTTATTAAAATGTTTTTGAATACGAAACATGCGAGAATTAGATGTCTTGGATTTGGATAATTAATTGTTAATGGTGAAAAGAGGATTATTATGGAATTAAACAGCACTGATTACATCCAATTGGAAAAAGCGATAGAAAAAAGAAAAAAAGATTATGGAGATAGGTTATATCACTATACATCTCTTAATACATTTTTAAGCATGGTAAAAAACCGTGAAATATGGATGAGTAGCACGGGCTCTATGAATGATAGGAAGGAAACAGCTTATTTTATTGAAATGCTCGAAAAGGAACTGGATAAATATGGAAGAAAAGATTTTTTTAAAAAAATATATAATCAAATACCATTAAATTATAAATATGTTTTTTGCTTATCTTCTGAAAAGGATGACGCAGCTCAATGGGATCGATATGGTGATTCTGCGATGGGTATATGCTTGGTTTTTAATGTAGAAGAATTGTGTAAGTGCTTATATGGATATAGTGATATTATGTTCAATAGAGTTTTTTACACCGACTCTGTAATTAATGAAAAATATTTTGATATAATAAAAAAATATTTTGAAACAGGGAAAATAGATATTTATTCGTCTGAGGAAGAATTGATAAAACAATTAATATATGCAGGAAATTTACATAAACATAAATCTTTCAAAAATGAATATGAGGTAAGAATCACGACGTTGGATAATAAAAGACAGTATGGTATAGAGTATGCGTTTAAGGAAATTGGCAATGTTGTGAAAAAAGTGCTTATACTAAAAACGGATATTATGGGTATTCCAAAAGGTACTAGTTTTGAAAAACTTGTTGACGAGGTAATAATAGGTCCAAGGTCACAACAGAATATTAATATACTACAGCAATATATATGTTCATATGGTTTGTCTGATTTAGCAGGGAAATTAACTATGTCAGATTGTCCATTGAGGTGAATAATTGCTTTATAAAATTAGGAGAGATATGGATAATATAATTGAGCAAGAACAAATCTATCTTTTGCAAGTAAGTTTTGCCACTATGTATGTTTCTATATTTTTGCGGATACAGAATATCAAGACAATTATTCGATATATGATAATTTTTTACGAACAGTTTTACCAATGTATTTAAAATATTACGGTATCACAGAGCATTATGATTTAACAGATTATAGACAGTATAGAAGTGCGGTTGATATGATTAGAAATATATCTGGTATAGAAATCAGTAGAAATGGTTTTGATCATTTGCTTTGGTATTATCATCATAAAGGAAGAATGTGAAAAGACAATTATTTTTACATAGAGGGGGAGCTTTTTATGAATGTAACGGATATATTTACAATTATTTTTTCGTCGACTTTATTAGCAACGATAATTACTTCTGTTTTCAATCTGCTTTCTAATAAAAGAAAAGATTACACAGAAAATATAATAAAGGAACGTAAGACATGGCGTGATGAAATGAGAGCGATTTCACTTTCAATTAGTAAAAGTAAAAATGTTACAGAACTGAAAATTGCAATTAGCGAATTGAAGGTTAGGATTAATGCATATGGAATAGCCTATAACTCAATTTTTGCAGACTCACATATATGGGAGCAAATATTTGTAGTAGAGTCAATAGAAAACGTATCATCTATGCAATTAGATAATATAAAACAAAAATTTGTAAATCAGATTTCATGTCTTTTGAAGTATGATTGGGAGCGGGCAAAAACTGAAATAAAAGGTAACATACATACAAGAGTAGTTGTTGTAACACTGATTATAAGTTTTTTATTATATTCATTTCGGTGGTTTTACAATTATAATATTGGTAGTGGGAAAATTATGAATTATTTATCATATACTGAAATGTATATTATTTTTTCTGCATTTGCCATGTTAATGATAAGTCTTGCAGATAAATGGAGGAACATAGTGCAGTTTTGTGCGTTTATTCTAGGTAGTATTCTGGGGATGGTATTTTTATACTGTTTTATGTATATATATTTACCCAGCGCATTACCATCTGATACTACTGATTGGATAATTAGATTGGCACCTTTTATTATTTTAATTTACTCTTTAGAAACTAAACTTTTATCATACAGACAGAATGTTAATTGTTTCATATTGGCTTCGGCATTGTCTTGTGGTACAACTAAAATTCATAAAAAATATAAGATTTTCTTCAACAGAAAAGATTATGCTAACCTTTTGACTGGGGAAAGGATAACTTTTGATGATTTTGAAGAAATAATTGCATTGAGAAATGTCAACTTTTCTCAAATGCAAGAAGAAAGTGAATAACCGGAGTTATGATAGGTATCGTCCCAGTTATTCTTTTCCCTCAATCAGATAATCATAAGAGACATGGAAAATCTCTGTCAGCGCTTTCAGTTCCAGATCGGTAACATAGCGTTTGTTTGTCTTAATCCGGGTAATCACATTTTTATCCATATCGTAGCCTGCCAGTTGGAGCTGGCGGGCAAGATCACGTTGGGAGAAACCATGTTTGGCTCTCAGTGCAATCAGGTGTTTACTGATTAAATTTTTTTCACCAGTACGTGTCCTTGGTTTGGGCATGGCATATTCTTTCCTGCAAAAGTGAGTCTGAGGCTTGTCTCATTTTTTGCACCGTTTTCTATTATTCTACATGGAAAAGAAATTATGCTGGATTGTAAAAATGATACAAATTTCGGA
>CATJCJ010000167.1 GCA_949738935.1 uncultured Eubacteriales bacterium
CAAGCAGCAGGTCGAGTAAGACGTGTGAAAGAGGGCAAGAGAAAAGTTGCAAGGATATACGATTATAGTTTTCCAAGAGTAGCAATTTTAAGAAGTCACTTTGCAACAAGACTTGCCAGATACCAAAAATTAGGTTTTATAATTAAGAACGCTAAACAAGGTAGAACATTTAAAGGCTAATTACTTATATAAAGGACTAAGTTGATTACGTAAAGGGTTGTCATTTGACAATTTATTTTGTTCTATGCTATTTTTTATATGATAACTTTACCTATTATTAAAATTACGAAAGGGGTTTTTTGAATGGCATTTAAACTTAAATCTAAGGCGGCTAAAAAAATCGTAAATATTGGAAATCTTGTTGCTGAATACGCTGAACTTAGGGAGAGAAAAGGAATTATTGAGGATAGACTTAAACAGCTTGCAGATATTATTAAGGACTATTCTTATAAAAATGGTGAAAAAGACAGCAAGGGAAGTTATTATTGTTCTAATGATGACTTTACTTTTGGAGCATTAGCGAGACCCAAAATTACTATTGATACTGACGGACTTATAGAATATCTTAAAAAAGCAGGGTATTCAGAAGCCTACAAAAAGGAAATTAATTATGTTATTAATGAAGAGGTCCTTAATAATCTTGTCAAAAACGGTGAGATTGAAGAAGAAACTTTAAAAGGTTTTGCTACCACGGAAATGGGGTATGCTATATCTTTAACCAAAAAAGAGGAAATGCCTGAAATTGAGCAATCCGCTTTAAGGAGGTGATAATCTTGATTGATGTTGCAGAGGTTAAATCAAAGGCAGAGGTGACTTTTAGATATGTTACAGAACAGCTTTGTACTCTTTATTTGGAAAAAAATAAACGTTACGGTGATAGTTTCCATAAGCAGTTTATTGAGTATGGTCTGTTATGTCCTGTTATTCGTCTTAGCGACAAACTGGAAAGAATTAAAACACTTGTTAAAAAAGGGTATGATTGTGGTGATGAAAATATAGAAGATACGCTCAAAGACCTTGCCAATTATGCAATAATGACACTGATGGAATTTGATAGAAGGTGTTTAAATGAGAAATAACAATCCTAAACTGTTTAGTTTTCCGAATGGTAATACTATTGAAGTTTACACTATTGGCGAATTATGTTATGAGGTTGGACGAACACCTGATGCAATAAGAAAGTGGGAACTTTCGGGAATATTACCCCCTACTTGTTTTAGAGATAGCAGAGGGCGCAGGCTTTACACACAGGAACAGATAGACGTTATACGTCTTTGTGCCGAAAAATCGAAATTAGGGCAGGGGCGTAACTCTCTTTTAAGATTTAAAAGATATGTCAGTAAGGAACTTAAAAAGCTTGAAGCAAAATATATTGAATATGGAGGTTATAAAAATGGTGAGAAAAAAGATACCAGTCAGAAAGTCAAAAGACCTGTTGAAAAAAGAAATTAAGAAAAATGTTCACATTACAAAAGGTAATTCTAAGGAGCAGAAAGTTCTTAAAGAGGGTAAACCTGTTTCTATATCTGAAAAGATTAATCCTCATTCGCCAGTAATTATAGGACTTAATAAAGGCGTGACCAAGAATATGGATAACTTTGAGAGTTTGAGAATTGACGTTTGGTTTAGTACACCGCTTGCCAAGGGTGTAGACCCTAAAGATGGTTATTCAGAAATCAGCGATATTATTGATGATGTTTTAGAGGAAATGGTGGCTGAATATACATAAACATAATTTGACGGAATATTTAAAATATACTATATAAAATATGCAATTTATAGCATATTTAAAAAAGGGGGTTTTGTTTTGAAACTTGACACAAGCAAATTAGATGTAAAAGCTATTTTAGGTAAGTATAATGAGGCACAAGGTATTCAGCTTACTTTAAGTTCTAAAATGTCAGCTCCAAAAGGCAATAAACCCATTAAGAATTTTAATCGTAAAAAAAGCAACTATGATGTGTTTCTTGAAAAATATGCGCATATTGAAAAGACTATTGATGATTTTAATTCTTTGGAACTTCTTTACTTATTTAAAGAAACGGCTCAGAACAGCGGTCATAGATATGTCCTTGTTAATATTCCGAAGGACGTCCGCCTTATAAAAATTCTTTGCAAAAATTATACACCGCGGGAAATATGGAATATGATTGATTTTCTTTATAATTCAGACCAAGACTATTTAGAAAAGGACAGACTTAATCCAGGCATTCTCGCAAGCCGTTGGTGTAATACCATATACCCTGACAGTCAGCGTTATATAAAAGGAGAATACTCTTCAAAGCTAAAGAAACAAACAAAAAGAGCATTACAGTTAAAAAAACGTGAATGGTCTTCATCTAAAAGGACCAATAAAAAGAAAGTTGGTGATTGGTGATGAAAAGACCTTTAAGAACTACACTTAATTCTAAGAGCTTGTCTATTATAGGTATTCCTCATAAGTTTCACAAAGTTAAAATAGAGGATTTTAATACCTGTAATGACAAATACCTTGAAGAGGTTATTAGCTATGTTAAGTCTTATATCCTTAATATTTCCGCTCGTTTTAAAACTTGTGAGGGAGTGTTCTTTTATGGGGCTAATGGAACGGGTAAGACTATGTTATCCTCTCTAATATTAAAAGAAGCATACAGAAACAGGTATTCTGGGAGACGTTTAACTTTTGCTGATTATGTATCCTTATATACAAGTGTATGGAATTCCTATAATGATGAAAAAGAAGACCTAAAGTATAAAGCTTCTATTTATAAGAATGTTGAGTTTTTGGTTCTTGAAGAAATTGGAAAAGAGATTGACAGCTCAATATCTGTACCCATATTAGAGGAATTATTAAGATACAGAGAGGATAAAAGTCTTGTTACAATAATATGCACTAATTTAACCCCTGATTTAATCACTGAAAATTATGGCGCGAGTATTATGTCACTGATAAAAGGTAATATGACCCCAATTAAAATGGAAACTGACGATTACAGAATGAAATTTTTTAAAGGGAGGTTAAATAATGAAAAAGCTAAAAAAAGCAAAGCCTTTTCTTAATATGGAAGCAGACTGTCTTAAAACTAAGGAAAATGATACTGTTGCTGAAATAACAAGACTTAAAGGAAAGTTAGTTGATATAAGACAAGCTTATTACAGAGCAAAAAATCCTAATCTTAAAGAGGGAGCGATTTACTCTTATTCAAGAAGCGACAGCAGTGAAAATATTATAGGTCAATTATTTATGGATACAGCGGAAATGGTTAATATCACTTATATGAATTACCCTTATAGATTACGGATATTAAAAAAAGATGGAACAATAGGAGGTACTATAAGGGTGGTTTATGACCCTGAAAGACTTAAATATATAAAGGATTGAGGTAATTGTTACACGGCAATATAAGTAATGAATATGGTTATTGTATTGCCTTTAGATGTGAGGGCTTTCTTATAAAATATAAGGATAAAATATTAAAAGACAAAGTCCTTAATTTTTTTAAAGGTAAATATAAGTGTATTGAGATTAATAAAACTATTCTTGCGGCTATGGAATATATTTATAAAAATACAGAATATAATGTAGGACTTGTTGTTGAGGAGAAAAGTTATAAAGATATTCGGTTTAAAAAGTTAGTTGACAGTCTTCCTTTTAATGAGATAATACTAATTAATAAGCTCTCTCAAATATCACAGAGACTGCTTATTGGCTATATTTCACTATATGTTGATGATAACGCTGAAAGGAGAAGTCTTATTAATAATAAGTATGCTATATCCTTTGAAGAACTAAATCATCATATAAAGATAGGGGTTAAGAGATAATGGCAGCTAAAAAACATTATGATATTGAAGTGGGGTTTATCTCAAAATATCTTGAAACAAAGGATACTCTTTTAGTTAAAGATATGCAGATTAAAAGAAACTTTTTTTCAGGAGATAATAGGCTTGCTTTTGATTTTATTTTAAATCACCAAAAAGAAACTGGTGAAATACCAAGTATTAGGGTCTTTGAAAGACGTTTTCCACACTATAAGCTGGAAAGATACACTGAAAATAATATTGTTGGGACAGAAGAAAATTTACAATTTTGGTGTACTGAATTAAGAAAAAAAGTTAAACACAACACTATTGTTGATACTCTTGAAGAAGTAGGCGATTTATTACAGGATTTAGATACAGAAAAGGCGTACTCTCTTTTAAAAAAGCAGATAACTTTTATTGAAAATGAGGTTGTTAAAACTTCCGATATTGATATAACAAGAGTTGGTGAGGCAAGAAAAGACGCTTATTTAAGAAAAAAGAAGTCAGGAGGTATGTTAGGTTATTCAACAGGTTTTAATCATCTTGATTACCTTACTAAAGGTATAAAAGATGGAACACTTACCACAATAGTCGCTAATACAGGAGTAGGAAAAACTTTTTTTCTTGTCATTATTGCGTGTAATTTGGCTTTACAGGGTATAAAAGTGGCTTTAGGTGTTACTGAAATGTCTAGTGAGTTAATGCAGGATAGATTTGACGCTTTTTTATTTGCTTTAACAAGCGGTAAGTCTTTTAGATATAATGATTTTAAATCCGGCAGACTAACGCCTAAGATTGAATCCGCTTTTTTTGATTTTTTGGATAATACTTTGCCTGAGTTGGAAAGTATAATACTTTTTACCGCAACAAGTCCTGTTGGAGTCGCTGCGGAAATAGAGAAACATAAGCCAGATGTTGTTTTAATAGATGGTGTGTATCTTATGGAAGACGACCAGCAAGCTAAAGATGATTGGCTAAGAGTTGCTCATATCACAAGAGATTTAAAAAAGCTGGCAAAAAGAATTAACAAGCCTATCATAATAAACACACAAGCGGATAAAAAGTCCAATAAAAAGACTGGTCCGAGTCTTGATACTGTTATGTATACCCAAGCAATAGGTCAAGATAGTGATGATGTTTATGCTCTTTATAGGGACGAAGTTATGTTAAGTGATAATGAGTTAGGTCTTGTTATTCGCAAGCAGCGTGAGGGAGGTCTTGGCAAAGTTATATTTAATTGGGATTTTAACACAATGGATTTTGGGGAGATTTATTCTGAAAATGATATTGATACAGAGGAAGATGAAAATATTTATAAATCAGTGGGTTAGAGGTGTTTTATGAAGTTAGGAAAAGATTTTGAATTTAAGAATAGTGACGGATTTATCTATGAAATTACATACGCAGAAAACGAAGGAACTTTTGAGGGCGGTATATTGAAAAGGGGTATTTCAAATATTTCATCTGAACCATTATATTTCTTTAGAAGACACGAAGAACGTCTTGAATTATTTAGCATTCTTGGATATAACAGGTCATTAAGAGATATTCCGCTCAATTTGACAAAGCAAATATTAAGTCACTATAATTAAGTCAATTAAAGAAAAAGCTAAAGGAGCGTGATTATATGGTATCAGAGAAGTTAGCTACAGAATATAAATCAGCGATAAATAATTATAAACAGGCAGTAGAGAATTTTAACAATGCTTCTGTGGATTATATAGATATTGCTATTTATAACTTAAATAAAGCACAGTCACTTTTTAGTATGGTACATAGAAAAGTGAGGTCAGCTTATTATGAAGGAAACATATTTGCAATGACA
>CATJCJ010000168.1 GCA_949738935.1 uncultured Eubacteriales bacterium
AAAAATATTTTACGAGTGCGTAAGCACTGCTGGGCGATAAGCGAATTGCAAAGCAATTTGCAGTCCGTGCAAGTAAAATAATTTTTTTGTAACTTTCAAAGTGTAATTAATATAATTTTTAGCCGACAAACTTGTTTATTTTTCTGTTGTATTGCTATAAAGCTTTTGTGTCAACTTTTCAAAAACACCCAAAGCCTGACAAAAAAACAAAACGAGAAATAATTGTAATTTTTTAAATTAATATAGACTTTAAAGTAAAAATATGATAAACTTTTTATTAAGGTAGTTGAAAAACAATTGTAAATTTCATAGATAAAGGAGTAAATAAAAATGTCCTATGATTTTCAAATAATAAGAAAAGGATATAATCCTGAAGAGGTTGACAATTATATAGAAGAATTGGAAAAACAGTTAAACGAATATAAAGATAAATCATCTACAATAAATAAAGCGATAATAAACGCCCAAATAGCGGCAGACAATATAATAAAAGCGGCTCATTCTGAGACAGAAAAAATTCTTACACAGGCAAAAAAAGAAGCCGCTGACTTAAAACAAGCAACAATAAATCAGATTAAATATTTAAAACTCAACATAGCCAATCAAAAAAATCTGATAAATAACTTCAGAAAAGACTACGAATTTTTAACAGAAAAATATCTCAATCCTCTTGTAACCTCTGACACAGATAAAGTATTCGACAAATTGACAGAAATAGAAGAAGCGATAGATGACATCTCAAATCATGAAAATATAATAACAGTAGAAAAGAAACAACGACGTGAAAAACGTCATGTGCGAAAAGAACGGGTTTATACTGAATATTCTGAGGAACCTTCTATTCAAAAACAAGAAATCAGACCTGAGCTCAAAATTGAGTCTGAGCCGGAATCAAAAATTGACTTATCGTTGGAATCCAATCCCGAGAAAGAACAAAACGACTTAAGCGGAAGATTAACAGCGTTAACACCTGAGGAAACAAGAGAACTTCTGTCATAATAAAAGGAAATTAAGATGAATAAAATAAATTATGATAAAGAGCTTAAGAAATTTTTAAAACTTTTAAAAAAAGAACAAAATCTGCCAACCCTTTTGCTTCATAGCTGCTGTGCTCCCTGCAGCAGCTATGTGCTTGAATATCTTTCAGAATTTTTTAAAATAACAATATACTATTATAACCCAAATATTTCTCCAAAAGAGGAATTTGAAAAAAGAGCAAAAGAACAAAAACGGCTTATCAAAGAAATGCCAATAAATAAAAATATTGAAATAATAGAAGACGATTATAATAATGAAATATTCTTTTCCCTCACAAAGGGGTATGAAGCATTACCCGAAGGCGGCGAAAGATGTTCTGTTTGTTATAATCTCCGTTTAGAAAAAACAGCGATTTTGGCAAAAAATAAACATTTTGATTATTTTACAACAACTCTCTCTGTAAGTCCATACAAAAACTCAGAAAAACTAAATGAAATCGGAAAAACACTTGAAAAAAAATATGGAGTAAATTATTTATGCTCCGATTTCAAAAAAAATAACGGTTACAAACGCTCAATAGAACTCTCAAAAATATACAATTTATACAGACAAGACTACTGTGGATGTATATTCTCAAAAGCTGAAAGAGAAAAACAAAAAAACAATTCAAAGTCCAACATACAAACACAATAAGGATATAAAAAATGACCGCAAATATAAAAATAATATTCGAGGATAAAAACATAATAATAGTGGAAAAACCCCAGGGTATACCAACTCAATCAGATAAAACAAATGATGAGAGTCTTTTTCAAACGATAAACAATAATACAAATAATGAGATTTTTTTAATTCATCGTTTGGATAGACCTGTAGGCGGAATAATGATTTTCGCCAAAAACAGAAAATCCTGTGATTTTCTCTCAAAACAGATTCAAAACAAAACCCTCAAAAAAACTTATCTCGCCGTAGTATGCGGAATTTCTAAAGAAGAAGCCACACTAATTGACTATATAATAAAAAATGAAAGATTAAATATATCAAAAATAGTAAACAAAAATAACCGTGGAGCGAAAAAGGCAGAGCTTTCATATAAACTTATTCAAACAGTAAACACGCCCGAATATGGCTTTCTAAGCCTTTTAAAAATCGGCTTAAAAACGGGTCGTCACCACCAAATACGAGTTCAGCTTTCAAACTCCGGCTTTCCCATATGGGGTGACACAAAATATAATCCTGATTTTGGAAGAAAAGGCAAACACAAAATCAATTTTGTAAAAATAGCGCTTTTCTCAAACTCAATTCAATTTATAAATCCAACAACAAACAAAGCGGAGCAATATATAATCACTCCGCCTAACACATTTCCATTTAATCTTTTTGCAAAAGACTTGTAACAATAGTCAAATAAACACTGTCTGTTTTATTTTTCCAATTCTTGCAGACCAAGACAGCTTGTTCTTTTGATACAACGTTCATTTTAATCTCAATAAGAGATTTATCATTTTCATAAATTCCGCAATTAACAACATAGTTATTCTCACCAACATAAGAATAATTAGCTTTTGTCTCAAGCTCTTTTTTAACTTTACTTTTTGTTTTCTCAATATATTGAATAACATTTTCTTTAATATGTCTCGGAATCTTATGACTAAAAAGAGAAAGAACTTTCTCTCCCTCAATCGTATTAACATAAATCAGCTTTTCATCATCTTTAATCTCTCTTATAAAGTTACTTTTAACCATTTCAGAAATATAACTTTGCAAAGAAAAATACTCAATATAATTAGTCTCAAGAGCAAACTGACAAATCTGTCCCTTAGACATTGGAATATCCATTTTATTAAGAAGATATAAAATAGTTAATTTACTTTCAGCAAGCTTTTCAACTGATGATTCAAGCATAAATTCTCAATCCTTTACATAAAAATCAAATTTTACTATTAACATTAACTCTATTATACAACATAATTCAGATAATAACAACCCCAACTTTATGACAAAAATCAATTTTTATATTATCCTCTCTATAAAGTCTAAAAACTCTTCGAAAAAATTTTTTCGAAGAGTTTCTTACAAAATTTTATTTTATTCAAATTTTATTTTCTTTCCTTGGCTTCAAGCCTAATAAGCGCCCGCCTCAAAGCAAGCTCAGCTCTGGCAATATCAATATTACTGTCATTCCGGCGAATACGGCTTTCAGCTCTTTCCTTAGCGGCTCTGGCTCTTTCAACATCAATCTCATCGGGCCATTCAGCGGCATCAGAGAGAATAGTAATTCCTCTGCTGTCAACACTGGCGAACCCTCCGAAAATAGTCGCCCTGATTTCCTCAGTGCCGTTAATAATACGCAAAAAACCATAATCCAATGTTGTTGTCAAAGGCTGATGACCATGTAAAATACCAACATCGCCAATAGAGGAACGCATAATAACCATTTCAGCGTCTTTATTATAGAGCTCTCTTACAGGCGTAACAATACGCAATCGTATTTTATTTTCTGCCATAAACTCACCCGCTTAATTATTTATTTGCCTTAGCGATAACATCATCAATAGTACCGGCATTAAGAAAATAGTTTTCAGGAATATCATCGTGTTTTCCCTCAAGAATTTCTTTAAAACCACGAACAGTCTCAGCGACAGGAACATACTGACCATCATAGCCCGTAAATTTCTCAGCCACAAAGAAAGGCTGAGAAAGAAATCTCTGAATTTTTCTGGCTCTGTTTACGGTAAGCTTATCCTCCTCAGAAAGTTCGTCCATACCAAGAATAGAAATAATATCCTGAAGCTCTTTATAGCGCTGCAAAATAGCCTGAACACTTCTCGCCACACTATAATGTTCTTCCCCGACAACCTGTGGGTCAAGAATACGGGAAGTGGACTCAAGAGGGTCAACAGCGGGATAAATACCAAGCTCAACAATAGAACGAGACAAAACCGTTGTAGCGTCCAAATGAGCAAAAGTTGTAGCGGGAGCAGGGTCAGTCAAGTCATCGGCGGGAACATAAACGGCCTGAACGGAAGTGATAGAACCGCTTTTTGTGGATGTAATACGCTCTTGAAGAGTACCAACCTCAGTAGCCAAAGTCGGCTGATAACCAACGGCTGACGGCATACGTCCCAAAAGAGCTGAAACCTCAGAACCGGCCTGAACAAAACGGAAAATATTATCAACAAACAAAAGCACGTCTTGATTTTCCCTATCACGGAAATATTCCGCCATGGTAAGACCAGTAAGAGCAATTCTCATTCTGGCTCCGGGAGGTTCGTTCATCTGACCAAAAACAAGACTTGTTTTATTAATAACGCCGGATTCCTGCATCTCATAATAAAGGTCATTACCCTCTCTGGTACGCTCTCCAACTCCCGAGAAAACAGAAAAACCGCCGTGCTCTGTAGCGATATTACGAATAAGTTCCATAATAAGAACGGTTTTACCAACACCGGCTCCGCCGAACAAACCGATTTTACCGCCCTTAGAATAAGGACAAAGCAAGTCAATAGACTTGATACCTGTCTCAAGAAGTTCCGTAGCGGCGGCCTGTTCCGAAAAACTTGGAGCTGTTCTGTGAATAGACCATTTTTCTTTTACTTCAGGCGCGGGTTTTTCATCGATAGGTTCCCCAACAACGTTAAACATACGTCCCAAAGTCGCCTGTCCAACAGGAACACTAATAGGCGCCCCTGTGTCAATCGCCTCCATACCTCTCACAAGACCGTCTGTAGAGGACATAGCGATACATTTAACAACATCGTCGCCAAGATGCTGAGCGACTTCAGCGACAATAGTTCTTCCCTCATGTTTAATCTCAATGGCGTTAAACAAAGAGGGCATATTTTCAGTAGAAAATTTAATATCCAATACGGCGCCGATAATCTGAATTATCTTGCCGACATTTTTTTCAGCCAAACGTTTTCACTCCTTTTCTAATCATAAATACCGCTGCCGCCGACAATTTCAGTAATTTCCTGAGTAATAGCGCCCTGTCTGGCTCTGTTATAGAGAAGATTAAGAGAATCAATCATCTCAGAGGCGTTTTCCGTAGCGGAGTCCATAGCTGTCATTCTCGCGCCAAGCTCACATACAGCCGACTCAACCATAGCGCCGAATATAACGGTATTAACATACTTAGGAATAACATATTCCAAAACAGCCTCCTCGTCAGGCTCATAAATAGTAAGAGCACGCTCCGAGTCAGCGTTATCATCATCAAACTCATTTACGTCAACGGGAAGAACCTTAATAACTTTAGGCTCAGAGGAAAGAGTGGAAATAAACTCAGTATAAGCGAGATAAACCTCATCAGCCTCTCCCTCGGTAAATAAATCAAGTGCCAAGCGTCCAATCTTAAGCGCGTCGGAATAATCAGGATTTTCAGAAATCCCTGTATAAGACTCAAGAATATTAACTCCTCTTCTCTTAAAATATTCCCTGCCTTTACTCCCAACAGTTATGGCGGAAACATTATCAACATTATCAACACAGTTCATAGCGGCCTTGCTCACATTAGCGTTATAGCCTCCGCAAAGCCCTCTGTCACCGGTAATAAGAATAACCGCTTTTTTCTTAACATCCCTTTTTTCCAAAAAAGGATGAGAAATACCCTTTGAGCCGTTAACGATACCAGCGATAACTTTTCTTGTTTCCTGAAAGAAAGGACGAGTGTCCATAAGCCTGTTTTTTGCCCTTGTAAGTTTAGAACTAGCGACAAGATTCATAGCTTTGGTAATTTGCTGGGTGCTATTGACACTTTTAATTCTGCGTTTAATGTCACGCATTGATGCCATAATATCACCTCTCTGTTTATTTGAATTCTTTTTTAAAGTTTTCGATAGCCGAACGAAGCTCAGTCTCGTTTTCAGGACTCAACTGTTTTGTTGATTTAATATCACTGAAAATGTGATTATGTTTAGCCTCCATAAAGCTGAAGAATTCAGTCTCAAATCTCAAAATATCCTCAACGGGAATATCATCAAGATATTTGTTTGTAACGGCAAAAAGAATAACAACCTCTTTTTCAACCTCAAGAGTTTTATATTGAGGCTGTTTCAAAATTTCCACAATTCTCTGTCCGTGATTAAGACGTTCAAGAGTATCTTTATCAAGGTCTGAACCAAACTGAGAGAAACTCTCAAGCTCACGATACTGAGCGAGCTCAATACGAATAGGGCCAGCGATTTTCTTAATAGCCTTAATCTGAGCGGAACCTCCAACACGAGAAACCGAAAGACCGGCGTTAATAGCCGGACGAATACCCGAGTTAAAAAGCTCACTCTCAAGGAAAATCTGTCCGTCTGTAATAGATATAACATTCGTTGGAATATAAGCGGAAACATCCCCCGCCTGAGTCTCAATAATCGGAAGAGCTGTAATAGAACCACCGCCGTATTTTTCATCAAGTCTGGCGGAACGCTCAAGAAGTCTTGAGTGAAGATAGAAAACATCACCGGGATAAGCCTCACGTCCGGGAGGTCTATGAAGCAAAAGGCTCATCGCTCGATAAGCGACAGCGTGTTTAGATAAATCATCATAAACAATAAGAACGTCTTTGCCATTTTCCATAAACTCCTCACCTATAGCGCATCCGGAATAAGGAGCGATATACTGCAAAGGAGAAGTATCGCTTGCCGTAGCCACAACAACGGTAGTATAATCCATAGCGCCCGCGTCCGTAAGACTTTTAACGATACGAGCGACAGTAGAGGCTTTCTGACCAATAGCGACATAAATACAAATAACGTCTTTACCTTTTTGATTAATAATAGTATCTATACAAATAGCTGTTTTACCTGTCTGACGGTCACCAATAATAAGCTCACGCTGACCACGTCCAATAGGAACCATAGCGTCAATAGCTTTAATACCCGTCTGCAAAGGCACATCAACAGCTTTACGTGTAATAACGCCGGGAGCGACTCTCTCAATAGGTCTAAATTTATCAGTGTTAATAGGACCTTTTTCATCAATAGGCTGACCAAGAGCGTTGACAACACGACCAATAAGCGCGTCGCCAACAGGAACAGAAGCGACACGTCCCGTCAGTTTAACGGAATCACCCTCTTTAATTCCCTGGTCCGAACCAAGGAGAACAACACCAATATTATCCTCCTCAAGATTTTGAGCCATACCAAAAACACCATTTTCAAACTCAAGAAGCTCACCGCTCATGGCGTTATCAAGACCATAAACTCTGGCGATACCGTCGCCAACGTTAATAACAGAGCCAACTTCAGAAACATCAAGTTTAGAAGTATAGCCTTTAATTTGTTCTTTAATAACAGAACTAATTTCCTCAGGTCTGATATTCATTACGAGTTACACTCCTTTACTACGCGAGATGTATATTCAAAAGCTGTTTTTTAAGGTCGTCAATCTGTCTTTTAATACTGCCGTCAATAATATGACCAGCGACTTTAATACAAACTCCGCCCAAAAGGGACTCATCAACCTCAGCCTGAATAAAAATCCGCTTATTCAAATTTTTAGACAATTTTTCTTTAATGCTCTCAATTTGTTTATCACTTAAAGGCGTTGCGGAAATAACAAAAGCTGTTTCAATACCTTTATATTTCTCAGCCTTTTTAACAAAAATCTGAAGCATATCAACAATCTGGGCTTCTCTGTTTTTTCGCAAAGCGACAGAAAACAGCCCCATAATCTCATTGGAAATTCTGCCTTTAAAGGCCTTTTCCAAAATATCCATTTTTTCCTCGCCCGAAATCTGAGGGTGATTCAAAACAAGCAAAAACTTCTCATCATTTTTCATAGTATCAAGAACAAGTTTAATTTCTTCCTCAAAAACGTCAAGTTTAGAAGATTCCAAAGCCAAATCAAAAAGAGCGTTGGCATATCTGCCTGCGGCTAACTGAGCCATTTAACTTCCCCCAAATCCGAGATAACCTCATCAACCAATTTATCCTGCTGACTTTGGTCAATAGAAGCGGCGACAAACTTGCTCGCCATAATAGAGGAAACCTCAATAATCTGTTTTTTAATTTCGTCTTTGGCTTTTTCCTGTTCTCTTTGAATATCAACCATAGCTCTGTTTTTAAGAGCCTCAGCCTCCGCCTTAGCCTCGGCGATAATTTCCTGTTCTCTTTGAAGAGCCTTGTTTCTTGCCTCGCTTAAAATACTCTCCTTTTCTTTATCAATAGCTTTAAGTTTTCCCTCATACAAAGCTTTCATCTTATCAGCCTGAGCGAGTTTACTCTCGGCTGAGTTAATTTCCCCAGCAATCCTCTCTCGTCTGGCGGCAAGAAAATTTTTAACCGGTTTATACAGGAGATAAGATAAAACAGCGCAAAGGATAACGGTGTTCAAAAGCTGAAAAGCCACATCCTTAAGCATATTTACGTCTAAACTAAGTATAAAATCTTCCAAAAGACAAGAACCTCCTTTCGGTTTTAATTATAGTCTCTTGTTCCGAAAATATTATTACTGACCAAGCATACCAACCAATGGATTGGCGAATAAAAGAATAATAGCTATAACCAAACCGTAAATACCTGTCGTCTCAGCGACAGCGGCTCCAAGAAGCATGGTGGACATAATGGTTCCTCTGGCCTCAGGCTGACGTCCAACAGCCTCACAGCCCTTACCAGCGGCGTAACCTTGTCCAATTCCGGGTCCGATACCCGCGATAACAGCCAAACCCGCGCCAATAGCGGAACAACCTAAAACAAAAGCCTGTGGGTCAATACTTTGAAATTTGTCCATAATAAGAAATCCTCCTTAAAAAATAAAAAATTTAGATACAACTATTTTGTCTCATCGGGTATTTTGTCGGCGATAAAAGACATACTCAGCATAACAAAAATAAATGTCTGTAAACATCCGGCAAAAACATCAAAATAAACGTGAAGAGCGGCAGGGATACCAACTTTAACATAAGCCGGCAAAGTATAGAACAATCCCATAATAATAGAACCGCCAAGGATATTACCAAAAAGACGGAAACTCAAAGAAACCGGAGTCGCCAGCTCACTGATAATATTCATAGGCAGCCAAAACGGAAACGGCTCAAAATAGCCTTTAAAATACTCTTTTCTTCCTTTGATTATACCCATAAAGTGAATAAGAAAAAAAGTTGAGAAACCAAGGCAGGCAGTAGTAGCCAAATCCGCCGTCGGAGCCCTGAATCCCAAAAGACCGATAAGATTGGAAATCAGAATAAAAACAAAAACCCCAAAAAACCAGTTTCCAAAATAACTATACTTTTCACCCATATTTGAGCTTACAAAATTATCCATAGCCTCAACAATAGTCTCAATAAAATTTTGAAAACCCGACTCAGGAACAGCTTTGAATTTATTCAGTTTAATTCTCACAACAATGGCAAACAAAATAAGAACACCCATAATAATCCATGTATTCATAGTTGTATAGGTAATTCTAAAACCCGTCCCAAGAAAATCCCCGCAAATTACATGATTTTGAATATCAAGACCACTTTCCGCGGCTTCCGAAACAGCCTCAGTAACGCCCTCAGCCATCGCCAACGTCTCATTAATGAGCCCAAAACCAAAGTTCATATTAACTTTATACCTCCTTTCTTATCTTTTTGATTATCTAAAGGAAAAGCAATAATTTAACTCTCCAAAAGAACAATTAAAAAAAATTATAAAAAATCCCTATACTTATACTTTTACCAAAAATAAAAATATAACACTATAAATTTCCGGCAAAACAAAATTTTGTGAAAACCCTTTTTATAAAATTTTACCATTAAAAACGCAAAAAATCAACTGTTAAAAATCCTGTTTTTCTTGTTTTTTGTACTGCCAATTTACAATATGAATAGCCGGTCTTAAAGACATCAAACAGACAACAACGCCAATAAGAGCTGAAATTCCCTTTACGGCGGCAACAACCAAAACAGCTCCCGTAAGAAAATATCTGAGCATATAATGCAGTCTGACATAGTTTTGAGCCTGCCCCTGAGAAAAATTAACAGATTTATTCAAAGTTCTCTCAAGAAGAACAAGTTTAAGAACAGAAAAAATCATACCAAAAACAATTCCATAAACATACTTAAAGGTTTCCAAAGGAAACCAGACTTGAGTAACGATAATTCCAATACCCAAACCAATTAATGAAACAGCAAACATAACTTTAACAAGCCTTTTGCTTGTATCGGATAATTTAAACATAATCAACACATCCAATAAATTAATTTTCATCATCTGAAGAACGTCCTTTAAAAATATCAAGTCTTTTTTGTTCCTCTTCCGCCTTTTTCTTATATTTAAAAACAGTCATCATATAAAGGGTTCTGAAAGCGGCTCCAACACCAAGGACAATAAAAACAAGCAAAAATAAAACTCCTGTGTCAAAAGCCCTGTCAAGAGCTTTACCCGCCCAAACACAAAGAAAAATAGGAACAACCATAGAAATTCCCACCTGAGTAAGCATAGCAAGCGCCCTCATAATATCTTTCCGCAATCAAACTCCTCCTTATACTACATAAATACCATAAACTTTGACCCATACACGCTAACTTAAAATCATGTGACAGCGCCCCGCAATCCTAAATATAATCCAGCGGTTTTTCTTTGATAAATCCAAAATGATATAAAACAGCGTCAACAATCCTCTCAGCGGCAAAGCCATCGCCAAAAGGATTCTTAGCTTTTGACATTTTCTCATAAACATCTTTGTCTTTAAGCAAAATATCAGCCTCTCTATAAATGTTATCTTCCTCAATACCGGCAAGCCTCAATGTTCCGGCTTTAATCCCCTCTGGCCTCTCAGTCACATTTCTAAGCACCAAAACAGGCTTGCCCATAGAGGGAACTTCCTCCTGCAAACCGCCGGAATCAGTCATAACCAAATAAGATAAATTCATAAGATTATGCATATCTTTCATATCTATAGGGTCTGTCAAATGAATTCTCTTATGATTTCCAAGAATTCTTCTCGCGGTCTCTTGAACAAGGGGATTAAAATGTACAGCATAAACCACCTCAACATCCTGATTATCCTCAACAATTCTCAAAACAGCCCTACAAATATTTTCCAAGGGCTGACCAAGATTTTCCCTTCTGTGAGCTGTCATTGTTATAACTCTTTTACCTTTATAGTCAATATCATTAAGCTCATCAAGTGAAAATTTATAGTTTTTCTCAATAGTAGTCTTAAGACAATCAACAGCGGTATTACCTGTAATAAAAATTTCATTTTCATCAACATTTTCTTTAAGCAAATGTTCTTTAGCCAAAATTGTTGGAGCGAAATGCAAGTCAGCCATAGCTCCCGTCAGTTTTCTGTTCATCTCCTCAGGAAAAGGTTGAAATTTATCATAAGTCCTAAGACCCGCCTCAACATGACCTATTTTAATTTGACTGTAAAACGCCGCCAAAGCTCCCGCGAAAGTTGTTGTTGTATCACCGTGCACAAGAACAATATCAGGCTCAGCCTTTTTCATAACCTCTTCAAGTCCTTTAAGAGCTCTTGTAGTAATATCCGTAAGAGTTTGCTTTTCCCGCATAATATCCAAATCATAATGAGGAGCGATATTAAAAATGTCAAGAACTTGGTCAAGCATCTGTCTATGCTGAGCCGTAACACAAATAACAGGTTCAATATGGGGGTTTTTCTCCATAACCTTAATAAGAGGAGCCATTTTAGTAGCCTCAGGTCTTGTTCCAAAAATACTCATAACTTTTATTTTATCAGCCATTTCAAAAAAATCCTTTCAAAAAATTAAATATTCCTAAATATATCTATTGTATGTCCTCATAAGAAAGTTTTCCAAGAGCGATTTGAAGTATAACGGAAGCATCAGAAGCAGTCAACTCAGGACTTGTTTTGTCAAGATTTCCATACTTTCTATGATGGTCTGTAATTCCTCCTTTTAAAATACTTTCAAGAATGTCAGCGGCGTCTTTGGCGGTAATCTCACCATTTTTATCAATATCACCATACTTAAATGTGGTTTCCTCTGTCATACTTTCCGTAGTGGATTCTATTGTACTTTCTGTCGTGGACTCTGTTGTACTTTCTGTCGTGGACTCTGTTGTACTTTCTGTTGTGGACTCTGTTGTACTTTCTGTCGTGGATTCTGTCGTGTTTTCCGTTGTGCTTTCATCATTAGGGTCATATTCATAAGCGTCATTTTCCAAAACAGGATATCTTAATCCGTTAACTCTTTCATAAACAACCCCATCACATTCCTCAATATGTGGTTCAAGCTTAGTAACGCCTTCTATTTCTGACTGAGGTCTGCCGTTTATAAGCAAATCCCTGCCGATAAGGAAGTATCTTTCTTTATATCTTTCAATATCCTCCGATGACGGAGTATTGTCAAAAAGAGGGTCATTCCAAGTAACATCAACAGCATACCATTTATTATTTTTAAGCTGAACATAATTCCACATATGCCCATCTCCGGAAGCCAAAACACAATTTATACCCTCTCTGCTGCATAAAATTTTAAAAGCTCTGGCGTATCCCTCACAGACAGGATTAAGAGAATTATCCCAGTCTGTATTTCCATAAACAAGAGCGCTGACACATTTCCAAAGCCTTTTATCGAGTTCATCGTCAGGAGTACCGTTTACAAGAAATCTGTTATACTCATTTCTATATACAAGAAAACTATTAATATCTTTCAGTTTATTATAAGTATCTTTATTTTTTATTGTTTCGTGAACCTCAGCGCAGACTTTATCAATGTCAGACATTTCAGTTATAATATCATCCCTTGAGTAATATCCGTCACAATAATAATTTTCATATCCATTCCTGACTACAATAGAAACCCAATCTGAATTATTAAACTCCGCTCCCCGAAAAGAGACTTTATTAAAATCCATCCAGAAAACCTCAGGATAATCATAATCAAACGCTGTAATAGCGTAATATATATCTCCGTCATCAAAAAATTGTTGAAGTTCTTTTCCTTTCAACTTAGTCCATTTACCTGGCGCTCCCTTTAATTCAGTAGTTCCCAGAGAGGATACTCCATCTTTAGTCATATCAATAGAATTAACCAATAAATCATAAAACACTCTCGAACTCTCATCAAGCTGGTCTCCATAACACTCACCAAACTCTTTATCCTCAAAAACATCAAGAGTAATATCATCCCCTCTTTGTTTCCGCTGTTCCATTCTTTCTTTTACATCAGAAAAATTAATTACATTTTCTTTAAAAACCACATCATCCCCTAAAGCAAAAACACTGCCGAAAGAAGTCAAAACTATGAAAGCGACAATAACCCCAATAAATCTTTTTAAAAATCTCATAAGTAATTCTCCTTAATAGTATACCTGTTTATTAACCTCCATAATAAAGCTTGACAAATCTTTTTCCGCCTGTCTTTGCCTGATTTTTTTGAAATACCGCTTCGAATATTCCCGCGAAAATTAAGCTTCGACTGACAAAAAAATCTTTTGTCAATCGTTATCATTTAGGCTACTAAACAGGTCTAGTTTTTTATCAAAATCTTACAACCATACATTTATAATACTACAAAATGAAACATTTGGCAAGAGGCCGTTTAAGAGCCTGTCTAAAAACTATTAAAATATCCAAAAAAATGAAATTTTAACCGGCTTTTTTAGATTTTAGACAGGTTCTAAGAACGGCAAAGTAATTTATACTTCTGACTTAGAGAATTCTTTTATAAGCCCCGAGTTATATGCCTCAACAAGGTCCTCAAGGTCGTTAATTCTTGACTTAATTTCCTTTCCGACGTCAGTACTGTCAACCATTGTGATTCCGCCGTTAAGTTCAAGAAATTGAGTATTTGAGACAATATCTTTTTCCTGCTCAACAGCCTCAATTGTGGAAGAAAAAGGCTCATGAGAAGCCAAAACAAGCCCTCTGGAATTGTAAATTAAAGTATACCCCGCGATTCCAGTAACAGACTGATAAGCTTTGGCAAACCCTCCGTCAATTATAAAAAGTTTTCCATTAGCTTTAATAGGGCTTTCCCCCTTAACAACTTTGACAGGAACATGTCCGTTAATAATATGTGAGTGTTCTCCGGATAATCCAAACTCACTTAATATTTTAAGACAAATCTCCTCATTATTTGTAAGCCTGTAATAACAATCCTTTTTCTCATGATGCAATTCTTTATTATCAACAAAATATCTTTCAAAGGTAGTCATTTTATCTTTTCCATATAGAGGTGAACAAGCACCGCACCACAAATACCACATATAATCCTGTCCCCTGATTCTCTCGGCGGTTCCGCACTTAGCGTAAAACCCCGAGCGGGCGATTTCCTCAAGCTTGTCAAATAAAGCTTTTCCGCCATACTCAACTCCCGATATTTTAATTGTTCTAAAAGAGCCGTCAGAATTAAGCGGAACACATCCATGAAGAAGTAAATTAGAGTTATATACCTTATACATACTTCCCTTGTTAAAAAGAAATCTAACATGTTGATGAAGTTTTTCACTATTAATAAAAGATTGTCGTATTTTCTCAATAAGCTCATCTTCCTGCTCACTAAGTTGAAAAGGATTTTTGGGGTCAATAGTCGGAAAATTGGTATCACTCAGCTTAAACTCCCTGCCGTCAATAACAACAGTACCCTTTTCAAAATCAATTTTATCAAGAAGAATTCTATGATTCATTTTAAACTCGGGATTACGCAAAATAGTTTGGGCCTCAACTTTAAATTGAATAACAGTAATAGCCTTATGCATTTTTGAAATAAGGTCTTTTTCAGCGAAGCTTTTTCCATCTTCCTCATCAGATGATATAAATCTCTCACATTTATCGTCTTTATAAACTTCCATAGCGAAAGTAGCCAACGGAATAAGATTTATTCCATAGCTTTCCTCAATAGTATTAAGGTTATAATATCTGCAAGACACTCTTATAACATTGCATATACAGGCAATACTCCCTGAAGACGCCCCCATCCAAGAGATATCGTGATTTCCCCACTGAATATCAAGAGAATGATAATTCATAAGAACATCCATAATTTTCTCAGCGGCTTCTCCTCTGTCATAAATATCACCAATAACATGAAGATGGTCAATAGCGAGCCTGTGAATAACATTTGATATAGCTATAATAAATTTATCAGACATATTAAGACGAATAATAGTGTTAATAATCTCATTATAATATTCGTGTTTATGCCGTCTGGCGGAATCCTCATGAATTAATTCCTCAATAATATATGTAAATTTTTCAGGAATAGCTTTTCTCATTTTAGAACGAGTATATTTATAAGAAACTCTTTTACATATCTGAATAAGTCTAAACAGATTTATTTTATACCAGTCGTTCATATTTATTTCTTTCCGTTTGACAACCTCAAGGCGAAGTTCAGGATAATAAATAAGAGTAGCGAGATTGCGTTTATCACTTTCCATCAAAGTTGAGCCAAAAATTTCCTCAATATAATCTTTAATAACACCGGAGGCGTTTCTCAGAACATGATTAAACGCCTCATATTCCCCATGAATATCGGAAAGAAAATGCTCAGTACCTTTAGGCAAATTTAAAATGGCCTTAAGATTAATAATTTCAGTACAAGCCGTATTAATATCAGGATATTGCCTCGACAATAAGCTCAAATATTTTAATTTCTCATTTTTCACAGCGTCACTGTTATTCATATAAAATACCTCCATTTCACAGTAAACATTACCTTAACGCTTATATTATTATAACACAAGAGCAAAACCTATACAAGGACATAAAAATTATAGTAAAAACTCAAAACCCCCGCGAATATCGTCATAAAAACAACATTCACGGAGATTTTCCGTTGTGTCTGATACTCCAGTTACAGCAATCCAATTTAAAAATTAACAAAATGAGAGCCTGTCTAAAAACTATTAAAATATCCAAAAAAATGAAATTTTAACCGGCTTTTTTTAGATTTTAGACAGGCTCTGAGACGAGATAAAATTTATCTTCGCCATCGAACTTGTTTATTTTTATGTTGGATTGCTATAAAGCGGAAAAGCCAAGCTTTATGGAATACTAGCTTTTTCTTTCCAAGCGAATCATTTTCTTTTTAAGCTCAAAAAGTTCATCAGACAAATCAACAGGTAATATATGAGGATTAACAAGTCTTTTATACTCAGGCCACAATGTGGCTGTCTCTTCCATACAATACTTTTGAATTTCCATTACGGATTTTTCCTCCATAACAAGCTTTCCTTTCAAAAAAACAGGAATAAAAAGTTCTCTTACAAAAAATCTGCCCGCCTTAAGAGTCATGTTTTTCCAAACAGCCAAAGGGTCAAAAATAGTAATATCTTTGTTCTCATCAATTTTCTCATGGTCAAGGGCGATAAGGTCAGCCTTAATTTTCCCGGTATTCTTATCATATAGCCGAAAAATCTTTTTAACTCCCGGATTAGTAATTTTATCAGAATTTTCAGAAATTTTTATTTTAGGTTTAAGCTTACCGCCGCTCTCCTCCGCGGCAAGTTTATAAACACCGCCAAAAGCCGGACAATCTTTTGACGTAATCAAATTAGTCCCAACACCCCAAACATTTATTGCCGTACCCTGTTGTTTAAGAGACGTAATAATATATTCATCCAAATCGCTTGAGGCGCAAATAACAGCGTCAGAAAATCCCGCCTCATCAAGTATTTCCCTTGTTTTTTCAGAAATATACGAAAAATCGCCGCTATCAAGTCTCACTCCATAACCGTCAAAAAGTTTTCCTTTTTCTCTAAGTTCCGAAAACACTTTAACAGCGTTAGGCACTCCCGAACGTAAAGTATCATAAGTATCAACAAGCAATATACAGTTAAGGGGAAAAATCTCAGCGTATTTTCTAAAAGCGTCAATCTCATTATCAAAGTTCATAACCCAGCTATGAGCGTGTGTACCTCTGACAGGAACACCAAACATCTTTGACGCGAGCGTGTTGCTTGTGGCAAAACAACCGCCTATAACAGCCGCTCTGGCGCCAAACAATCCCGCGTCGGGGCCCTGAGCTCTTCTCAGTCCAAATTCAAGTACTTTATCCCCATGAGCCGCCCAAACAACTCTTGACGCCTTTGTAGCTATAAGACTTTGATGATTTATAATATTCAAAAGAGCCGTCTCAATAAACTGCGCCTCAATAATAGGCGCTGAAACCCTCAAAATCGGTTCACCCGGAAAAATAACTGTTCCCTCAGGAACAGCGAAAATATCTCCCGTAAATTTAAAATCATTCAGATACTCCAAAAAATCATCATCAAAAATATGAAGTCCTCTAAGATACTCAATATCATCAGATGAGAAATTAATTTCCTGAATATAATCGACAACCTGCTGAAGCCCCGCGCAAATGGAATATCCCCCATTACATGGATTATTTCTATAAAACAAGTCAAAAACAGCGTTCTTATGCCCCTCGCCTGTTTTAAAATATCCCTGCATCATTGTAAGCTCATAAAAATCTGTAAGCATTGTAATATTCATATCAAAAAACCTCCAAAACCACAATATTCTTCGCGATAATTTCTGTATTGTCATTTATTTTTATTATAACCCCATACTTTTTGTTTCAGCAATACTTTTTATAGTAATTATACTTTGAAAGTTACAAAAAAATTATTTTACTTGCACGGGCCGCAAATTGCTTAGCGATTCGCTTACCGTCCAGCAATACTTACGCACTTGTAAAATATTTTTTTGTTATATCTAAAGTGTAATTACTATATAATAAATATAAAGTATTGCCTTTATCAAAGCAAAGTGTTAAAATAATAAAATACAGACTACCATATATAGTAATTACACTTTGAAAGTTACAAAAAAATTATTTTACTTGCACGGGCCGCAAATTGCTTAGCGATTCGCTTATCGCCCAGCAGTGCTTACGCGCTCGTAAAATATTTTTTTGTTATATCTAAAGTGTAATTACTATACCTTATCGGTATTGTCCATAACAAAAGAGGAGAATCAAAAATGTCAGATTTAACATCAAAATTAAACCCCTCTCAAAAAGAGGCGGTCTTAAAGACAGAAGGACCATTATTGCTTCTAGCGGGAGCGGGTTCAGGAAAAACAAGAGTTTTAACCCATAGAATAGCTTATCTGATTGAACAGGGTGTAAAACCTTATAATATAATGGCGATAACTTTCACAAATAAAGCGGCGAAAGAAATGAAAGAACGCGTAGAAAAAATAACGCCCTATGGAAAAGACGTATGGGTAAGCACCTTTCATTCTTCCTGTGTACGAATATTAAGAAGAGATATAGACCGATTGGGTTATACCTCACAATTTACAATTTATGACTCTGACGACAGCGAGAGACTAATAAAAAATATAATAAAAGAATTAAACATAAATGAGAAAAACTTTGTTCCAAAAGCTGTTATGAGTGAAATCAGCAGTCAAAAAAATGAGCTTATCTCAGCGGCTTCCTATAGAGAAATCGCCAGTGATGATTTCAGAATGAGTACAATCTCAAAAATATACACCGAATATCAAAAAAGACTAAAACAAAATAACGCTCTTGATTTTGACGATTTAATATTCAAAACCGTACAGCTTTTCGCTCAAAACCCCGATATACTTGATAAATATAGAGAGCGTTTTTTATATATAATGGTAGATGAGTATCAAGACACAAATTCTTGTCAGTATAACTTAATACGCCAGCTTTCCTCAAAATACAGGAACCTATGTGTTGTCGGAGACGATGACCAAAGCATATACGGCTGGAGAGGAGCAAACATCAGAAATATTTTGGACTTTGAGAAAGATTTTCAAAACGCCGCGGTCATAAAGCTGGAACAAAACTATCGTTCAACCCAAACAATACTTGATACAGCTAATGCCGTAATAAAGAATAATTACAGCAGAAAAGCGAAAGAATTGTGGACAGACAATGAGAAAGGAAATAAAATAAAATTCAGAAAAGGTGAAAACGATTTAGATGAAGCCCTGTTTATAGCCCAAGAAATACAAAACGGAAAAGAAAACGGAAGAGAATATAAAGACTTTGCCATATTATACAGAAACAACGCCCTTTCGAGAGTAATAGAGGATAGACTTGTAAAAAGCTCAATTCCATACAGACTTTTAGGAGGAGTCCCTTTTTACAGCAGAAAAGAGATAAAAGATATAATGTACTATTTAAAACTTCTTTATAATCCTTTAGACGACATAGCTCTGAGAAGAGTAATAAACGTTCCAAAAAGAGGCATAGGTGACACAACAGTAGAAAAACTGGCTCTCTACTCAAATGAAAACGAAATATCTCTTTATGAGAGTCTTCTTCAAGTTAACGAGATTCCTGAATTAAAAACCCGCGGAAAAAAACTCACGGAATTCTCCAAACTAATTTCAGACTTACAAGAAGACGCGTTAAGTCTAAATATATCAACTCTCATTGAGACAGTTATGGATAAAACAGGTTATAGAGAAGAATTAGAGAAAGAGGGAACAGATGAGGCTCAAGGAAGAATAGAAAATCTAAACGAATTAATCTCAAAAGCCGCGGAATTTGAGGAACACTCAGAAAAAGCTGACCTTGCGTCATTTTTAGAGGAAGTAGCCCTTATAGCGGACATTGACAGCTACTCAGAAAATGATGATACAGTTGTTCTTATGACATTGCACAGTTCAAAAGGACTTGAATTCCCGATTGTCTTTATGGCGGGTTTTGAAGAGGGAATCTTTCCAAGTTACAGAAGTACATTAAGCGATAATCCTAACGCTATAGAGGAGGAAAGGCGGCTTTGCTATGTAGGAATCACCAGAGCGAAAAAACAGCTCTACATAACCTGTGCTAAATCAAGAATGCAGCATGGAAATTATATCTCCAATGCCCCATCAAGATTTTTAAAAGAAATTCCAGCAGACCTTATAGAAAACGAGTTCACCCCAACAAAAAAACTCAAAACCGAACCATCAAAAGTTATAAGTCCAAAAACCCACAGTCCAAACCCGATAAAAGACTATTCATCATATTCAAAAATACTTACACCAAAAGGAGTAACTATTGATTTTAAAGTTGGAGACAAAGTCAAACAAATTAAATACGGAATAGGCATAGTAAAAGAAATTTCTCCCGCCGGAGCCGATTATGAAATCACTGTAGATTTTCCAAAAGCCGGAACAAAAAAACTTATGGCCCGCCTGTCAAAATTTAAAAAAATTGAGTAGATTATTCACGGTCTTAAATTAACTCAAAAATCATATAATATTATATTCTCATTTTTGGGGGGCGACTTTGTGAGATTTTCGGAAATTAAGGAAAAAGAAGTTATAAACGTGTGCGACGGGTGTCGTTTGGGATATGTGTGCGATATGGATATAGATATAAAAACAGGAATTATAAAAAAATTGATTATTCCGGCAAAAGGTAAGTTTTTCGGATTATTTGGAACAGAACAAGAATATCACATAAAATGGTGCGATATAAAGTGTATCGGAGATGATTTAATATTAGTCCACGCTAATATTGACGATATCTTAACAGATTGCTAAAGATAAAACACACAAAGGAAGAATTATATAAATGGACAATTTCAAATCTTTAAAAAATAAACTCAAAAAAAATGTTGATTTTAGATACCTTGATAAAATCATAATAAGTAATCCAATAAAAAAAGGTGAAAAAATTCCCAATAAAGTGACTATCACAAAAGTCACTCTCAAAGGAAAAACCGGAGTTCAATTTTCATATCACACAGACACAAAAGTCACTCATGAGAACATACAATTATCAGAGGATAAAGATAAAAAAGATGAAATATATGAATCTCTAATTGATAAAATTCTCAGTATTATGACTGACAACTTTAAACAATGCAACATATCATCAAATAGAATTATCACAATACTTATGAATAAGAAAAAAGAATTTAAAATTGCGGAAAATAAAGAAAACAATAACTGTTCAAAAAACAAAGTTTCTCATAACGAAATAAAAAACTATATTATAAAAGATGGTATTTATTATCAATGGCTTTTTGAGGTAGGTTTAATTGATAAAAACGGAAAGGTACACAATTCAGCTCAAAAGAAATTCCGTCAAATCAATAGATTTTTAGAAATGATAGCTGACATAGAAAAATATATACCAGTCAACGGATTAATAATTGATATGGGATGTGGAAAATCCTATTTGACATTTGCTATATATCATTATTTTAATGTGTTAAAAGGAAAAAATGTTCGCGTAAAAGGATTTGACTTAAAAAAGGACGTTGTTGAAAACTGCAATAAACTCGCTGAAAAAATAAATTTTAAAAATCTTCACTTTTTCGCCGGAGACATAGCGGATATCGGCACCTCGGAAGAAAAAATTGATATGATAATAACTCTTCACGCCTGTGATACAGCGACGGATATTGCTATTGCCTATGGCATAAAACAAAACTGCAAAGTAATTATGAGTGTACCATGTTGTCAGCACGAATTATTTTATCAAATAAAAAATGACAGTTTAAAAAACATTTTGTCATATGGTATTTTAAAAGAACGCTTTTCAGCGCTTTTAACAGATGGAATAAGAGGCGAAACATTAAAGCTCTGCGGTTATAAAACATCAATACTTGAATTTATAGACATGGAACATACCCCAAAAAACATTATGATAAGAGCTGTAAAAAAAGACTTTTTCAAACCCAGCCAAAAAGACATAACAGAATATAATAACCTTTTAAAAGCTTTCAATGTTGAGCCCACAATCCACAATCTTTTAAAAGACTATATGTCAAATTTATAGCAATCCAACCTAAAAATAAAAAACTTTGATAGCCTGTATAAAAACAAAATATATACAAAAAATCAGCGAAAATAAATTTATTTTGGAGCGTAATGATGTTATTTTCACTGATTTTTTGTATATTTTGTTTTTATACAGGCTCTTAACTTATTTAAACACTTCCTTTAATTATAAACACTTGTCATTAATTTGTAAAGACAATTACTAAACTATAGTGAAAGCTTTTGTTATAATTTTACAACAAAAGCTTTTAACATTTTTCTTTAATCTCCTATCGAAATCAATTTTTTTCCTTTTTCTATTGCTTATAAAAATAACTTAAGTTTAAAACCGACAAATCTCAAATTAAATCAATTATTAATCTTTTTCAATATTATAAATCTCTAAATCTTTTGCTTCTGTTTTATCTTTCATAACTTTTTCAATGACTTCATTTTCTTTTGATATAAACAATATTAATATTCCATCCCAAGCAGCTATTTCCATATCGGCTAATGGATGCTGAATTGAAATTGGATTTTTCCAAAAACGAGTATATCCATCAGCATAAGGCAAATTATAATTTAATACTTCTTTTAAATCAAATTTACAATTAAAAGCAGAAAAAACTCCCCATATCCATTGAAAATCTTCCTTATTCAATAACTGTAATAAATTATCGCCTGTAATCCAACAATATTCCCTATTTAAAGTTTTTATAATTTCCTTATTGCTTGGATAACATTCAATATTTGTAATCAACCAATTATACTTATTAACACATTCAATATAATTGCATATATCTTTTATAGATACTTTTCCATTTTGTAAAATACAACCTTTCATTTTTCATCTTCCTCAATTTCTTATAAGCTTTTTATTAACATACTTCCATATATGTTCATGTGGAATTTCTGGATGTTCTTTAGAATTTCCATAGTTACTCATATCAACGTCTCTATATGCTTTTCCTTCTGAATCATACCACCTCCTTGTTTTAATATTTCCATTTATATCTATTATATCTACAGAACTATTAGGTTTACCATATGGACCCGGATTTCTATTAACAGATATATGATTAGAAGATTTCTTAATATTTATTTTATTTCCTAATGTTGAAATAATAACTTCTGT
>CATJCJ010000169.1 GCA_949738935.1 uncultured Eubacteriales bacterium
GCTGTAAGAAAAAACAGAACTTTTTTAAGAAAAGAAAATTCTTCAAAACATTCTGTTGGTTATAAACGCATTTTTTTGTTAAGTTAATGACATTGCGCTTACGCTTGTGTCGGAAAAGACATAATGCCTACTGAAAAGCGAGGAAGTATCGGCAGCGTTAAACCCAGCGGCTGGCATACTGTAAAATATGACAACGTGGACGGCAAATATCTTTATAACCGCTGCCATTTGATAGGTTATCAGCTCACGGGCGAAAACGCCAACGAAAAAAATTTAATAACGGGTACAAGATACTTGAATATTGAGGGTATGCTACCTTTTGAGAATATGACAGCCGACTATGTGAAAGAAACAAATAATCACGTTTTATACAGAGTAACCCCCATATTTGAGGGCGATAATCTTCTGGCGGGCGGGGGTTTAATGGAGGGATACTCTGTTGAGGACAAAGGAGCGGGGATTTGCTTTTGTATATACGCATATAACGCTCAGCCTGATATAGAGATTAATTACTCAAACGGAAACAGCGAATTATCCAAAACAGTTAAAACCCCGGCTAATGAAGAAATACAATCTTCAACTAAGGTTTCTCCATCTGTTCCAGTTTCCGATGAAAATAAGAAGAACGCTCCTGTTTCCGCTCCTGCTGAAAACAAGAAAAGCGTTCCTGTTTCCGCTCCTGCTGAAAACAAGCAAAAGTCGACATATATACTAAACACAAGGTCAGATAAATTTCATTATCCCTCTTGCTCATCGGTTAAACAAATGGCGGAAAAAAATAAACGCACATACACCGGAACAAGAGAAGAAGTCATTGAGCAAGGTTTTAGTCCGTGTAGAAGATGTAACCCCTAAATCGTTAATTTAAAACCTGTTAATGACAAAAATACTTTACCAATAAATGAACATAAAACCCCAATAGAAAATTTTTTATCCGCAAACATTACCCCCAATTAATGTTTGTTAGTATAAAAATATCTTCTCTTATGAAAAAATTGTTATCCGCAAACATTATCCCCAATTAATGTTTGTTGGTATAAAATACTTTATCCTGTAAAAATATAGTTATTAACAAACACTATCCCCAATTAATGTTTGTTGATATAAAATACTTTCTCTTATAAAAATATAGTTAGTAACAAACACTACCCCCTAATTAGTGTTTGTTACTAACAAAAATAAAATTATAAAAAAAGAAGTGACTATATGCAAAATCAATCAAACATTTTAAAAATCGGAATAAGGAAATTTATTGTTTTACTAAAGAAAATAATACAAAAAATCAAATTTAAAATAAAACTTATGAATATGGATAGGGAATGGAAAATTATGGGCGGAGGCTGCTTTAGTTTTTCACCATCATTCTATTATACTCATACAGAAGAGGAAATTGAACGTATAATAAAAGAACTTAGAGA
>CATJCJ010000170.1 GCA_949738935.1 uncultured Eubacteriales bacterium
ATTTATATTTTTTTGAGTTATTAATTCTTCCGCTTTATACATTATCATATCGAAAACTAAATTACTGTTATATATCTCACTATGCCCCGCAAAACAACATTTTTTCATCAAAGTTACCTCGCATTTCTGATTTTGAAAAAGTATACTTTTTCGAGCAGGAAATTTATTACAGCAAAATTCTGATTTTTTAATGAAAATTAATAAAAAGTATTGCATTTTTTTAGGGGATATTATAAAATCTATGTATGGATAATTTATTTATAGAAATTCCGAAAATGTATAATTTTTCGGAAAAACTCTAAGATTTGGAAATATAACTTATTCGGATTTTTAATACAAATCGTAAATGTCACTTTTCCGATTTTTCCGTATTTTTTAAAGAATTATTTTTTTGATTTTTCTCAAAAGCCTGTGCTTTATCAAAAAAGGTTGACTTCGGAAGATTACATTCTTTTGCAGCCGCAATTAGAGATATTTCTTTATTTCTCCACTTTTTATGAACACTGTAAAAATTTTTTGGAATGGGTTTTCTTGGTCTGCCGAATTTTACACCTCTTGCCTTTGCCGCCGCAATTCCTTCCGCCTGTCTTTGCCTTATGTTTACTCTTTCGTTTTCAGCAACATACGATAAAAGCTGTAATACAACATCGCTTAAAAATGTTCCCATAAGGTCTTTGCCACGTTTTGTATTCAAAATTGGCATGTCAATAACAAATATATCAGCTTTTTTCACTTTTGTTATCAGCCGCCATTGTTCCAAAATCTCACTGTAATTTCTGCCTAAGCGGTCTATACTTTTAATGACAATAAGATCATCTTTTCTTATACGTTTAATAAGCCGCTTATATTCTTTACGGTCAAAGTCTTTTCCGCTTTGCTTATCAATATATAAATTTTTTTCAGGTATATCGAACTCTTTAAGTGCAATAACCTGTCTGTCTTCGTTTTGTTCCCTGCTCGAAACTCGGATATATCCAAAAATCAATATTATCACTCCTTTTATTGTCTGTTGTTTTGCTTATGGGCAAAATAAAAAGAGTATGGATTTAGTATATGTTAATCCATACTCTTTAAAAATATTTACAATGTTATTTGACAATATATGTTTTATATATCCTTTAAAACTATTCAGTTGCCCTTAAAATTGATTTTTAAAGTTTTTATGTATAAAAAGTTTACTCAAAAATCAAAACACAAATAAAGGCATTTAAAGCGAAATTAGTCCAAAGGCTAAATTACCGTAAACGATAATTTGGGGTATGGTGTGGTATAGTGCGTATTTTTATTACCACGTTAATGTGTAAATTACTTTTAGAATTTTAAAGTTTATCAGCTTATTTTTAGAATTTCAAATTTGTGAAACTATTTTATATGTCTTTTAAAACTATCCAGTTGCCCTTAAAATTGATTTTCGAAGCTTTTATATATAAAAAGTTTGCTCAAAAATTAAAACGCAAATAAAGGCATTTAAAGCGAAATTAGTCCAAAGGCTAAATTACCGTAAACGATAATTTGGGGTATGGTGCGGTATAGTATGTTCTTTTTGCGCGGATTTGTCTGTTAAATTATTTTCAGAATTTTCAAGGTTATACTTGATATTTTCAATATTTTTAATTTTGTCTTTAACTTGTATCAGTCTTTTTTCTGCTGTTGTTTTTTGCGTTTTAAGCCGGTCAAGCTGCTCATTGAGGTCTGGAACAAACTGCTTTTCGTTTCTGTTTTCCGCCATTTCAAGGATTACCCTCGCAACATCATAGTATTTTAATTCCTTTAAGTGCTTGTATCTGTATTCCTCTTTGTTGTCGGTTTTTTCGTATTCTTCCGCTATATACCGATATTTGTAACAGGTCTTATAAGCATTGAGTATATCATTTATTTTTGAAATTCTCATATTGGTATCATTCAAAGTTTTAATAACGGACTGCTCTCGCTGCTTTGAGTTTTCAATTTCCATAATCAAGCCATCATAGCTTTCTATGTTGTTTTGAGTGAGGTAATTAAGTGAACGTATTTGAATATCAATATTTGCGGTATTGATATATCTGCTGCTATAAATATTATCTTTATTCATCAGCCTGCCAACTTCCTCTTTTCTGCGTTTTTCAATAAGCAGCTTGTATTCTTCGGGGTTTTCGATTCTGAATTTTATTATTTCTTCTGTATAATCTTCACCGATTGATTTAACTCTTATAAAGCGGTTATCATCTTTGTGTTTGAACGCAAGGTATTTTCCTTGTTTGACACAATAATCGTTATCCCGCATAAAAGATAAAAATTCATCAAACGATTTGCTTTCTTGTATAGCTGCGTCAATATATCTTTTCAAAGAATATCGCTTTGTATTTTGCTTTATTTTGTCATTATAAATGTTTTTATGCTTGTTTTCAGAAATTGTTTTATTTACAATTCTATCCCTTAGCTGTTTTTCGGTGTACGCTGTTCCAATGCTTTCACAACGTATAAACTTTTCGCTGCCTATGCTCTTAAACGCAAGGTGTTTTCCTGCTTTTATCTCATACCTTTTGTTTTTCATATTCAAAAGGAACTCGTCAAAGCTATTTGAATTTTCAACAGCGTTGTCAATAGCGGCTTTTAATTTCTGACGCTGTGTTTTGTGTTCAGGCAAAATGACAGACAAACCATATTCTTCACAAAGTCGGTCACTGATATTCCGCATTTTATTAAGACTTTTTATATTGCTGTTTATTTTTCTGTATTTTTCCATATCAACTGAATTTACAAGAATATGACAATGCAAATGTTCTCGGTCATTATGAACGCTTAATATATATTGATTGTTGGGATACATTTCCCGCATTAATCTTTGTCCGATTTTAATAGCTGTTTCAGAATTGACCTTATCTTCGGGCGAAAATGATAAGCAAATGTGGTGAGCGACATTGTTCCCTTTTTGGATTGCATTATTTCTCACATTTTCAAAATGCAGAACAGCATTTTCAATATTACACATATAAGTATAAATATTGGTTTTTCCATCTGTTTTATCTTCTCTTGTAATATAATTTACGGCACTTTGTAAATGTGTATTTGACTTGATAGGTTTTATTTTTGTGTATGCTATTTTTCTATTTATCAAACTCCTGAAATTTATTTTTTTGGTGTAAACTGTTTTATAATATCGTCAATCATAAAACTCATTCGCTCAATTTCCATTCGTATAAAATTTATTCTTTCGGGTGAAATATTTCTTTCGGTATTTGCGATTTTTGCAATCTGATTTATATTTACTCCAATTTTATTCAATTCTGCGGCAATCTCAAAAAGCGGTTTTGTATCAATAACATTTATTTGAGAATTTATTGCCAGCTTTAAGAAAAATTCTGTAAATGTGGGACAGTTAGATTTCTCTTTTTGCTTAATTATAAAATTTTTTTCGTCTGCGGATAATCTCAGTGTAAGCCTTTCGGTTCTTGTTCTGTTTATCAGCTCCATAAAATTCAACTCCTTATTTTTCATAACTTTAATTTTTAAAATTGCTTGAATTATACAGGGGTTTGGGGGCGATAGCCACCAATAAAATCGGGGTTTGGGGTGTCCACAACAAGCGGAAACGGGTGTCCGTTTCCTATGCTTGCTATAAAAAAATATAAGCCATTTTCACTAATAAATCATTAGTCAATAGGATAGCCTAATTAAAATTTTTCATTTCTTAAAAAGTGGGCGTCTTGGTATTTTTGTTGTGGGCGTCATTAATTTTTTAGTGTGGGTGTCACATAATTTTTCGCAAAATCAAAATCATATTTCAATAAAATTTTTCATTCTGAAATTTCTGTTTTTATCTGATTTGATATTTATAATAAATTCCCCACCGTTTGCTCTTTCGTAAATTCTTCCGCCTGTTGCCTCGTCAATATTTATAATTTCATTTATGTTTCTTTCGCTTGATATGATTGTGATTAAATTAGGGTTATTGTATCTTGAATTTAATATATCATAGGCAAGCTGAATATCGGCAGGTGTCGGCGGCTGAATACTTCTGTCTTTTTCTTTTCCATTTTTGAAAAAATCGTCTATGTATAACACGTCTGTATTATAATATTTTTCAAGCAATTCCCTGTGTTTTTCATAGTCGTTTATCGTGTTTTTTAAATCCTTGATATCCTTTATCCAAAGCATATAAAAAACCGATTTTTCCATTTTCAGAAATTTTCCGCATATTGCTGTACAAATATGAGATTTTCCGCAGCCTGATTGTCCTCCTATAAAAAACCACTTATTATTTTCACCAATAAACGCTAATGCTTTTTCTTTTATATTTCTTTGCCAGTTTTCTTTGGTAATAAAGCTATCGAAAGTATATTTCCCTATAACATTTCCTAAACCGCTTTTAGAAAGTTTCAGAAGCATACTTCTGACCTTTTTGCATTTACAGTTTACCGCTGTGGGCGTATAGGCGTTTCCATAAGGTTTTGGAAAGAAAATATAACCTTTATTTCCGCACTCGGAACACTCGTAACCGTCTTTTTCATTCAGATTGCCTTTGTCATTGTTAAGCTTTTCGCAGATTTTTAAGCACAAATCATATCTTTTTTTGTCAAAATCAGTAGGTGTTTCCATATAATTTTTCTTGTTTTCCGCTGTCTGGCTGTTCAGCATATTCAAATCCGCCTTTCTTCTTGCTATGAGATTTTTCATTTTTAGCGTATTGCTCGTATGTTTTTGTGTCTTGTTGTTCCAGTCTGTTCAGAATACCGCTGATGTAATTTATAAATTTTTTATTATTTTTGACCGCTATCTGTATACATTCCTCAACTACCTTTTCTTCAAATCCTTTTTCAAGCTACTTTTTTAATTCCGATATTTCAATATCCGAAATTTTTGGGTTGATATATTTTTTATAATAATCAAATATTCCGCCGCCATTACTATATATATTATAATTATTATAGGTGGGGGTGGTGGTATTGTTAAATATGGTATTGTTAGTGGTCACTTCATCAGGCTTGATAATATCAGGTATGGTGTTATCAGGTATGGTATTTTGGGGTATGGTGATTTCGTCTGAAAAATAATAAATGTTATGCGAAAATCTTCCGTTGATTCTTTTTCGTGATACAGAAATATAACCGCAGGAAATAAGTTCTTTAAGATATTTTTCAAATGTGTTTTTTGAAATTTTCAATTCACCACATATTGTATCTTTAAGCGGAAAACAAATTTTATCTTTGTTTACAAAACATCTGAGATATGAGTAGATTGCTTTTGATACCACATTTAAGCGATTATCTTGCATAACTATTTTGCTGACTATTCCATAGCCTTTTGAGTTTAACGGAACATTTTTTTCCTTTTTGCCTTGCTGTTCCGTTTCTTTATATTTTTCTTTAGTGTTCTTGTTCCGCATCAGCTAATCTCCTGTAAAATTCTCCGCTTTCAAGGTCTTTTCTCAATCTCTGCTCACCGATTTCCATCAAAAGCTCCTGTGCTGTTTTTGTTGCGTTTTTGTTTGCGTATGCTCTGACAATATAAACCGTATCTCCAATTTTTTTACGGGTTGTATCACCTAATTTTTCGTATTTCTCATCTGTTACTTTATACATTTTTCTACCTCCATATTTTTTATAAACTCATAATTTTATCAGCGTAATTTTTAAAATTATCAATAGCAAAAATAAGCTGATTGTATGCCTCTGAAATATC
>CATJCJ010000171.1 GCA_949738935.1 uncultured Eubacteriales bacterium
AGGAGTTGTACGTCTGATAGATGAGGTATATTCTGATTTTGGGTTCAAGTATCATGTAGAGTTATCCACAAGACCAGAAAATTCTATTGGAAATGATGAGGAATGGGAAATAGCGACAAATGGCTTAAAAAACGCACTGGATGATTTAAAATTGTCATATATTGTAAATGAGGGTGACGGGGCATTTTATGGTCCAAAGATTGATTTTCACTTGGAAGACTCTATCGGAAGGACATGGCAGTGCGGAACAATTCAGTTAGATTTTCAGTTGCCGCAGCGTTTTGAGGCAGAATATATTGGGGAAGATGGAAATAAACATCGTCCTATTATGATACACAGAGTTATATTTGGTTCAATTGAGCGTTTCATAGGTATCTTGATTGAGCATTTTGCCGGAAAATTTCCATTATGGCTTTCACCAGTGCAAGTAAAAATATTATCTATTTCGGATAAATGTATTGATTACGTTAAAGAAATTGAAATGATTTTGAAAAAAGAGGGATTACGCTGTGAAATAGACGTAAGAGCTGAAAAAATAGGTTACAAAATAAGAACCGCGCAACTGGAAAAAATACCATATGTACTTGTAATTGGTAATAAAGAAGCTGAAACTAACAGAGTATCTGTCCGTAAGAGAGATGACGGTGATTTAGGAAGTATGTCAATAAAACAATTACTGGAATTTTTTCACAAAGAAAGCATCGGAGAATAATAACTATTAACAAGGAAATTAAACAACTTAATGATAAAGATTATTTCACTATAAAAAACAGGCTATGAGAACTCATTAAAACAATACGAAATATAAGGGTATGGCGATTATCATACCCTTATTTCATTGTAGGAAATAGGATAATTATGAAAGAAGGAGGCAGATATAATATGAACATAATAATACTTGGTTCCGGCGGTTGTGTCAGCATACCAAGAGCGTGCTGCAACTGCCGTGTATGTACAGAAACTTGTCAAAAAGGATTCCCCTATTCAAGAACAGGATGCAGTTTATTTGAGGTCATATAAAAAGATTAATCCAGAAGAACTAAAAACGTACGTGAAAGAACATCCAGATGCGTGTCAAAAAGAAATTGCAAAGAAATTCAAGTGTACATCCGAAGCTGTAAGAAAAGCGTTAAAACGTCTGAAAATAACACAAAAAAAAGACTGCACACTATAAAGAACAAAAACAGGAAAAAGTAAAAGAATATTTAGAAAAAATAGTTAATATTCCATCAGAAAAAATTGCTTATGCAGACGAAACAGGTATAGATACTTATTTATACAGAGAATATGTTTATGCACTAAGAGGGAAAAAGTATAATGAAAAAGATAAGTATAAGGCTTGCTGTTTAAACGCTAAGTATAGCAAAGAAACAATAGAAAAAAGCCTTCAAATACAAAAAGATAAACATGAGTATGGTTTAAATGTAGTTTGCACTATGTATCATCTTGAAAATGGAGTTGTAGAATTTATTTAGAATAATAATGTATTAAATTAAAGGCGTAAAAGAAAGCAAGATAAAAATTATTTTACAAAGCATTAGAATAAGGTTATAATCGTATCCTATGTGCCATTTGACGACAACACAAGCGAAAATTATTTTTAAACACTAAACTTATTTATTTTTAAATTGATTAACTATGCGGCCTCTTAGAAGGTTGACAAAACGGGGCATTAGAGGTATACTCAAAAATATGGAAGATACTGCTGTCACGAACCACAGTATATCTTGACATAAATAAAATTAATTGGAGGTTGTAAAAAATTGAAAAAGCAAGTTTTCTCAATTATTTTAGCATTATGTTTCTGTATGTCCGCGATATGGAAAGTGTACGCAGAGCAAGAAAACCTTTCGCAGCAAAATAATTTTATTGTGAAAGATTTTGAAGATAAACCCGTCACCTATAACGATACAAGCATTCCTACCTATAATGAAGCCTACGAATCTATGATTGCTTTGAAAGAAAACTCAAATTATTCGGAAGGAACACCCTGGACTAATAATAATAACCCCATTACAGGCACAGACTCTTATAGGTGGAAAGGTGGAAAAATTGATAATGTGGAATCAGGAGTTGGTTGTGTAGCCTTTGCTTTTATGCTCAGTGACAAGGCATTTGGTAATCTGCCCGCGAGAAAGATAACAAATTTTAAACTTTCAGATGTGAAAGTCGGGGATATTTTACGGGTGAATAATCTTTCTCATACTGTGATTGTGCTTCAAGTGACTGACGAGGGCGTAATTATTGCTGAAGGAAACTTTAATAATTCTGTCCATTGGGGGCGTTCAATGTCAAAAGCTGATGTTGAGTCCGCTAACTATATTATTACACGTTATCCAGAAGGATATATACCGCCGGATGACCCTACCGCTAATGACCCGATTGATGGAGGAGAAGGAAGTTTTGGAAATCTCAAATGGAAACTGACAAAGGCTGGCACGCTTACCATTTCCGGCAAAGGAGCTATGCCAGAAGACTTGGATATACCATGGGAGAGCTATAACGACAAAATCTTGAAAATTGTTATTGAAGATGGTGTAACTAATATAGTTGGTAATGCCTTTTATAATAGTACCGCTATTAGTGTAACCATTCCTGCCAGTGTAAAAAGTATAGGGTACAACGCTTTTAGAAATTCTAAAATTGTTTCCATAACCGTTCCCAGCAGTGTAGAAATTATAGATGATGGTGCTTTCCGTGAATGTCAAAACCTTGTTTCCGTGACCATTTCTAACGGTGTAAAAACTATTGTACAGAATGCCTTTCGTGCTTGTACAGCGCTTACCTCTATTGCCTTGCCTGCCAGCATTGAGTCAGTAGGCGCGGGGGCATTTATGGAATGTACTAGCATGGAAAGCGCAATATTTTATTCTGATGATGATAAAACAGTACATATGGGCGATGATATGTTTGCTCGATGCTATAAACTGAATACCGTAACACTGCCAAAGAAAATAGATAAAATTGCTGATAGAATGTTTCAAAACTGCTTATTTCTTCTTAATCTAAATATTCCGCAAGGCACAGAGAGTATCGGAATGCAGGCATTCGCTTCTTGCTCCAGCTTAACTAAACTCACAATTCCAGACAGCGTAACGCAAATATGGACAGCCGCATTCTCAGCTTGTCCTTTGAAAGATATATATTTTACTGGTGACGAATTACAGTGGAATAAAATAAGAAAATTAGGTGACGTTGGTGAGGCACTTAAAACGATAACCATACATTATAATGATTCTGGTATCGAAACAACCTCTGAAACAAGCAGTGAATCCAGTTCTGAATTCAGTTCTGAAACAAGCAGTGAATCCAGCTCTGAATTCAGTTCTGAAACAAGCAGTGAATCCAGCTCTGAATCTGGAACCTCTATTTGTAAACCAGAAATAATAGTGAGTGAACTTGAGCCTGAAAACAATAAAGAAATAGATGTTTTAATTAAAACAAATGAAGAAAACGCAAAAATCTATTATACTATCGATGGTACTGAACCTACAATAAATTTTAATGAATATATTGAGCCATTTAAAATAAGAGGTACAAATGAAACTATTATAATTAAAGCAATAGCTGTAGTTAATGATAGAATTTCAGCAATTGCTGTTAAGGAAGTAAAATTTAGCAGGTATGATTTATCTGACATTCAGCCAGGCGATGTTGACGGTAAAAGAAATATATCTATTAACGATGCCGCTATGGTTCTTCAAAAGGTGTTAAATAGTAATTATAAATTACCAATAGAGGAAAAAACAAATAATTATATGAAATACGCTGATATTGATGGAGATGGAAAATTAACTGCCTTAGATGCCTCGATAATTCTTCAAAAAGCACTTAGCTCTAAGCTTATAACGCCGGTTAAGTCTGAAAACTAATTTTGTAAATATTTCTCTAATAATGAGATTACCCCTATAAGGTATAAATTTATGAAAATTATACTTTATAGGGATTTTTTATTATAATTTTCTTATTTACACTAAAAATTCTAATGATAAGGAAAGTCTAATAGATTTAATCCAAAGTGACAAAAAGTTTTAAATAGGAGCACTATAAAAAGCTTTTGACAAATTTTATCTATTAAGGTACACGTATAACATAGTTTATATTTATAGACCTAATGAAACATTGTGCGAAATCCGGTTATTATAAAATTTAAGGAGGTTTTATTATGGATTATTTAAGACTTTGTGATAGTGACCATAGGTTTATGAAAATCATTTGGGAAAATACCCCATTAAATTCAGGAGAAGCGATTAAAATTTGCAAAGAAAAACTTGGCTGGAAAAAATCGACTACCTATACAGTTATAAAAAAGTTATGTGAAAAATGATATATTGTTAGTGAAAACGCTATTATCTCTGTTTTAATTCCAAAAGAAAAAGTTCAGGCAGATGAGAAAAATATTTTGTTGAGAGAACGTTTAGCAGTTCTTTTTCTCATCTTGTAGCAGCATTTTTGGGAGAAAAAATAACGGATAAAGAAGCCGAAAATCTTAAATAACTTATCAATGAACATAGGGGATAATTATATGGCATCTTTAAGTGATATTTTTATAAGTATTTTAAATATGAGTATAACAGGCTCATATGTAATCGCTGTTATTCTGGTAATTAGATTATTGTTTATAAAATTTCCCAAAAAATATTCATATTATTTATGGAGTATCGTGGGATTGAGGTTTATTTTTCCTTTTTCTATAGAATCAATTTTTAGTTTAAACGTGTTAACGAAACAACTCATAGGCTTTTTAGGGATTTTTTTACTGTATGCCGGAAAAATCTGCTCTTTTCCTGTCCTTAGTATAATAGTAATTTCGGCATAATATTTATCAATAGGTTTCACATAAATTCTCTCAATCATTTGATTAATTGAAGCTTGTGTAAATATGAGTTGTCCATCAACTTATATATGATTTAATTGTTTTTCTTATGAAATCAAGACTTTCCAAATCATTATTCTGATTTTTTGATTTTTCAATAAGTTCTGATTTCATCTTTTCAAGTTCGCCAATTTTTTGATTAAAAGTATCGTTTCTTTTTCCAAATTCCACATTGGAAATTCTTCCGTCAAGACTTAAATCAAGGAGCTTATCTTTTTTTATTTCAATTTTTGCGGTTTCTTCTATTTCAGCAATATTTGTACTGCTATCTTCCTGTTTTGGCTGTGACGATTTATAGTATTCTATATACTTATTAATAAGAATATCAAAATTATCATAAACAGCTAAAAGCATTTGAGTTAAAATTGAAATAAGTTCCTCTTGTTTAACTGGAAAAGAACTACAAAAATCAGCGCCGTTTTTTATTTTATGACTGCAACACCAAGTGCCGCTATCTTCTCCCTTTCTGTTTTTTCTTGCTTTAAGATAATAAGGTGCGTTATCATTAGCGCAATAGATTTTACTTGTAAACAAATTGTCGTGTTTATATGAACAGTTATGAGCTTTTATCTGCATACTTCTGCTTTGAAAAAAACGATTAGCTTTTTCCCAGGTTTCCTCATCAATAAGAGCCGGAACAGTTTCACCATCTTCGTCATACCACATTACCCAATCTTCCGAATTAAGAAATTTTTGTTTTTTTTTAAACATATCAACAATTTTAACTTTATTACCAACGTAGTATCCTTTATATTTTGGATTAGTTATTATGTGACCTATTACACCTCGGTTAATTTTGCGACCGCTATAATTACGATAACCTTTTTCGTAAAGCAGTTTTTCAAGCATAGGTGTAGAGTATTCTCCGCTTGCATATTTTTCAAAAATAAGCTTTACCATTTCAGCCTCTTTTTCATTTACTACAATTTTACCTTTTTGTTTTTCATATCCGTAAATTCTTGAATTACCCATTACAACACCATTTTTTATCGCTTGTTTGTGTCCGAATTTAATTCTGCTTGATAATTTACGGCTTTCATCTTGTGCTACGCCTGCCATTATTGTTAGACGAAATTCGCTGTCCTTATCAAGAGTATTTATATTGTCATTTTGAAAAAATACTCCAACGCCGTTTGAAAGTAATTTTCTTGTATATTGAATACTGTCAAGTGTGTTTCGGGCAAATCTTGATATTTCTTTAGTAATGATAAAGTCAAATTTACCATTAACCGCATCGTCAATCATTTGATGAAATCTTTCTCGATGTTTTACGGAAATGCCGGAAATACCTTCATCAATATATCCGCCTACTAATTCCCAATTTCTGTTTGACTCAATATATTCTTTATAATATTGCTGTTGATTTTTCAGCGAATTTAACTGTTCATCTTTTTCTGTTGAAACTCTTGCGTAATAAGCAACCCTGAGCCTTATATCTCTTAACGGTTTTACTTTCATTTCTTCTCGTATTTTCAGAATATCCATTTTACGCTCCTTCCTGCGATATTCTGATTATGTACTCTAATTATAGTATATAACAAAGAACCGCAATTTTCAATATAATAATCTGATTTTTTAACTATGGAATTATTGATTAATTTTATTTAAGAGCCTATCTCTAAATTAATAATAAGTTAAAATAATCCGATGAAACTAAACCACTACCGGCTAAAGCCGGTAGGTTTATCCTGCTGCTAAAGCAGCCTAAAGTTGTCCAATATCAAAGTTATCGTTTTTAACTTTTTCTTCTAAATCTTGATTTTTAA